>CAYQBW010000008.1:0-13546 GCA_964415725.1 uncultured Planctomycetia bacterium | reverse complement strand
GGCCAGGACAAGGAAAAATGCTTTCATCCAACTCTCTTCTCTCAGAGGCCCGGGAGCCTCCCAGGCGCCGGGCGGGGAGGAGCGAGTTTCGCCCCCCGGGGGAGGTTCTTGCAAGGGACCTCCCCCTCGGCTGCCACCTTGGCAGACGGGAAAAGAGGGGGCCTGCCCGGTCTCTGCCACTTTGGCAGAGGAGAAGGAAAACCCGGGGGGACAGGAAAGCCCTCTCCGGGAAGCCTTCCATTCAACTCATTGTCATACATAGAGTTAAGCCTTCCTCTCCCCCGAGGCCCTCCCGATTGGCACCCCATTTGCGAAGGGTGGGGCCTTTCCAGGGGGCATCTTCCCCCCAAGAGCCTCGCTCTGCGAGGTCTGGAAATGGACCTCCAACCGAAGAATCTCACCTGGAATCCCCAAGGAGGATGAGATGGCCAAGCAGTTGATCTTCGACGTCCAGGCGAGGGAAGCCATCCGCCAAGGCGTCAACAAGCTCGCCCGTGCCGTGATCAGCACCCTGGGCCCCCGGGGCCGGAACGCCGTGCTCGACAAGAGCTGGGGCGGCCCCACGATCACCAAGGACGGGGTCTCCGTGGCGGAAGAGATCGACCTCAAGGACCCCTTTGAGAACATGGGCGCCCGGCTGGTCAGGGAGGTGGCGAGCAAGACCAGCGACGTGGCCGGCGACGGAACCACCACGGCCACCCTCCTCGCCTCGGAGATCGTGAACGAGGGCAACAAGTTCCTCACGGCCGGCGCCAACCCGGCGGAGCTGAACCGCGGCATCCGGAAGGCCGCCGAGAAGGTCCTGGACGAACTCAAGAAGATGGCCCAACCCGTCCCCGAGGGAGACCTTTCGGCCATCGCCAAGGTGGCCTCCATCGCCGCCAACAACGATCCCTCCGTGGGGAAGATGATCGCCGACGCCCTGGACAAGGTGGGCCGCGACGGGGTGATCACCGTGGAGGAGGGAAAGTCCCGGGAGACCGAGGTGAAAGTCGTGGAAGGGATGCAGTTCGACCGGGGCTACCTGACGCCGCATTTCGCCACGGACCAGGACACGATGGAGTGCAGGCTGGAGAACGCCTTCATCCTCATCCACGAAGACAAGATCTCCAATGTCCGCAAACTCCTCCCACTGCTCGAGAAGATCAAGAACGCCGGCAAGCCCCTGCTGATCATCGCCGAGGACGTGGAGGGCGAGGCCCTGGCCACACTGGTGGTGAACCGCCTGAGGGGAACGATCTCCTGTTGCGCCGTCAAGGCCCCCGGCTACGGCGACCGCCGCAAGGCCATGCTCCAGGACATCGCCATCCTTACGGGAGCCAAGAAGCCCCTCTTCAAGGACATGGGCCTGGAGCTGGACAAGATCGATATCACCGACCTGGGCCGGGCCAAGAAGGTGACGGTGGACAAGGACAACACCATCATCCTCGAGGGCGCCGGCAACCCGGCCGACATCTCCGCCCGGGCCAGGCAGATCCGCAAGGAGATCGAGGAGACCACCTCCGATTACGACCGTGAGAAACTCCAGGAACGACTGGCCAAGCTCACGGGGGGCGTGGCCCAGATCAACGTGGGCGCCCTTACGGAGACGGAACTCAAGGAGAGGAAGGCCCTGGTGGAGGACGCCCTCCACGCCACCCGGGCGGCCATCGAGGAAGGAGTCCTTCCCGGCGGCGGGGTGGCCCTCCTGCGCGCCTCCCTGGCCCTGGAAGGGTTGAAACCCGGGGGAGACGAGGATTTCGGGGTCCAGATTCTCCGCAAGGCCTGCGCCGCCCCCCTGCGCAAGATCGCCGAGAACGCCGGCGAGGACGGGGCCCTTGTGGAAAGGAAGGTTCTCGCCCAGGAGGACCCGCAATACGGCTACAACGCCCTCACCGGCCAATACGGAAACATGATCGAGTTCGGCGTCATGGATCCCGCCAAGGTCACGACTTCCGCGCTGGTCAACGCCGTTTCCGTCGGCACCCTCCTTCTCACCACCGACGCGCTCGTCGCGGAGAAGAAGGAGGAGAAGGAAGAGGAGGAATCGGAGGATTACGGCGGAATGGACTACGATTACTGAGTCCCCCCCCCCGGCGGACACCGGCCCGGGAAAGGAAACGGAGGAAACAGGAACCGGTATTTCTTAAGGATAGAGGAGATCACCATGGCAATCAGACCTCTCGACGACCGGATCGTTCTCAAGGTTCTCGACGCGGAGGAAACCACCCCGGGAGGCATCGTCCTTCCCGATACGGCCAAAGAAAAACCCCAGAAAGGCAAAGTAGAGGCCGTAGGAACGGGACGGCTCCTGGACAACGGCAAGAGGGTCAAGCCCGACCTGAAACCGGGCGACGTGGTCCTTTTCGGCAAGTACGCCGGAACGGACGTGAAGATCGGTGACGAGGAATACAAGATCGTCCAGGAAAGGGAAATCCTGGCCAAGATCGAGGAGTAGAACCATGGCCAAGCAGATCATGTTCGACGACCAGGCCAGGAAGAAGATCCTGTCCGGGGTCGACAAGCTTTCCAGGACCGTGAAGATCACCCTCGGGCCCTCGGGCAAGAACGTGATCCTCCAGAAGTCCTTCGGGGGCCCCCAGGTCACCAAGGACGGGGCCACGGTCTCCAAGGAGATCGAGCTGGAGGACCCCTTCGAGAACATGGGGGCGAAGATCCTGAACGAAGTGGCCAAGAAGACCAACGACGTCGCCGGCGACGGGACCACCACCGCCACCGTCCTGGCCGAGGCCCTTCTCAAGGCAGGTGAGAAGCATCTCACCGCCGGGGTGAACCCCATGCACCTGAGGAAGGGGATCGAGAAAGGCGTCGAGGCCGTCTCCAAGGCCCTGGGCGACCTGGCCCGGAAGGTGGAGAAGAAGGAGGACACCGAGCAGGTGGCCACCATCTCCGCCAACAACGACCCCGAGATCGGCAAGCTCCTGGCCGAAGCGGTGGACCGCGTGGGCAACGAAGGCGTGATCACCGTGGAAGAAGGGCAGGAGATGGAGACCCGCCTCGAGTTCGTCGAGGGCATGCAGTTCGACAAGGGCTACATCTCGCCCTACTTCATCACGGATCCCAAGAGCATGACCTGCGAGCTGGAGAACGCCGCCATCCTCATCGTGGACAAGAAGATCTCCAGCATCCGGGAGTTCATTCCCATCCTGGAGAAGGTCGCCACGGCGGGCAAAGCCCTGCTGGTGGTGGCGGAGGACGTGGAAGGCGAGCCCCTGGCCACGCTGGTCATCAACCGGCTCAAGGGGATCCTGCGCTGTTGCGCCGTCAAGGCCCCCGGCTTCGGCGACCGGCGCAAGGCCATGCTGGAGGACCTGGCCATCCTCACGGGCGGCAAGGTGGTCTCCGAGGACCTGGGCCTCAAGCTGGAGAACATCCAGCTCTCCGACCTGGGAACGGCCAAGAAGGTGATCGTCGAGAAGGACACCTGCACCGTCGTGGAGGGAGCGGGCACGATCGAGAAGATCCAGGCCAGGATCAACCAGATCCGCGCCCAGATCGAGAAGACCACCTCCGACTACGACCGGGAGAAGCTCCAGGAGCGCCTGGCCAAGCTGGTGGGCGGCGTGGCGGTCATCAAGGTGGGCGCCACCACCGAGGCGGAGATGAAGGAGAAGAAGGCCCGCGTGGAGGACGCCCTCAACTCCACCAGGGCAGCCGTGGAGGAGGGGATCGTCCCCGGCGGCGGGATCGCTCTGCTGCGCTGTCTCCCCGCCCTGGACAAGGTCAAGGTCAAGGGCGAGGAGAAGTTCGGCATCGAGATTCTCCGGGCGGCCATGAAGGCCCCCCTTCGCCAGATCGCCGAGAACGCCGGCATGGACGGCTCCGTCGTGGTCCAGGAGGCCATCGAACGCCCCACGGAGGAAGGCTTCGACGCCTTGAATCTCAAGTGGGTGAACATGTATGAAGCAGGGATCGTGGACCCCGCAAAAGTGGTCCGCACGGCCCTGGAAAACGCGGCCTCCCTGGCGGCTCTCCTGCTCACCACGGATTCGGTGGTGACCAGCATCAAGGAGAAAAAGGAGGCCGTGGAAGGCAGCGTGGCCTGAAAGAGAAGATCGAGGAAAATCGCGACGGCAGCCGGCCTCCCTTCCGGGCCGGCTGCCGGACGCTTATAGAAAAGGCGGACCCTGGAAAACGATGACGAGGGCGGGCATGACCAAACGGGATTACTACGAGGTCCTCGGCGTGAGCAGAGACGCCACGCAGGAGGAGATCAAGAACGCCTACAGAAAGCTCGCTCTCAAGTACCACCCCGACCGGAACAAGGGAAGCAAGGAGGCGGAGGAGAAATTCAAGGAGGCCGCCGAGGCCTACGCGGTCCTTTCCGATCCCGAAAAACGAAAGAAATACGACCAGTTCGGGAGGGCGGACTTCGAGCAGGCCGGCGGCGGGCCCACCTTCTCCGGAGTGGAGGACATCTTCGCCGCCTTCGGGGACATCTTCGGGGACCTGGGCGGGTTTTTCGGCGGAGACATCTTCGGTTTCGGGGGACGAAGTTCCTCCAGGAGAGGCCGGGGCGCCGCCCAGGCCTCGCGGGGAACTTCGCTCAGGGCGGACATCGAAATCACCCTGGAGGAAGCCGTCAAGGGGACGGAGAAGACCCTCAAGATCAACCGCCTGGGGGTCTGCAAGACCTGCGGGGGAACGGGCGCCCGGCCCGGCACGGGGCACTCCACCTGCCAGTATTGCGGGGGAACCGGCATGATCCAGAGAAGCCGGGGCTTCTTCCAGCTCCGCGAGACCTGCCCCCAGTGCGGGGGATCGGGGGTGGTGCTCCGGGATCCCTGCCCCGCATGCCGCGGCAAGGGAATGGTGCCCGAAGACGTGACCCTCAAGGTGAAGATCCCCCCCGGGGTGGACACGGGAACCACCCTCCGGCTGGCCGGCCAGGGGGAACCAGGCCAGGGCGGGGGCCCCCCCGGGGATCTCCTGGTGGTGATCCACGTGAAAGAACACGAATTCTTCCACCGGGACGGGCTGGACCTTTATTGCGAAATCCCGATCACCTACGCCCAGGCCGTCCTGGGGGCGGAAGTGGAGATCCCCACTCTCACAGGCAGAAAAGTCACTCTCAAGATCCCCCCGGGCACCCAGTCCGGCCAGGTCCTGCGCCTGCGGGGACAGGGAATCCAGGACCCGGAGGGCCGCAACAAGGGCCATCTCTACGTCCGGGTCTTCGTGGAAGTGCCAAAGAAGATCGACAAGCGACAGGAAGAACTCCTGAAAGAATTCGCCAAGCTCGAGGAGAAGAACAGGGACAAAGGAAGAAACATCTTCCGGAAGGTCCGTGACTTCTTCGGGGAAAAATGATGGAAGAAGAAAAGAACCGGAAGACGAACGGAGAGACTCCCCCGGAAAAGGAAGAAAAGGAACGGGAGGAGACCCCTCCCTCCTCCGGGGAGGAAGAGGCCTCCCGTGAGGAGAAGGAGGAGACCGCCCGGGACGGGGAGAAGGGTCACAAGAAACGGAGCCGGATCTCCTGGAAGCGGAGCGCCATCCAGTGCGAAGAGGAGCTGGCCCGGACCAAGGCCGAGCTTGAGGAGACCAAGGAGAGACTGCTCCGGAGGATCGCGGAGTTCGATAATTTCCGCCGCCGGGTGGAAGAGGAGAAGCGGGTCCTCCGGGAGGAGGCCAAGGCCTGGGCCTTCGGGGAGGTACTCCACCTGTTCGACATGCTGGACATGGCGCTGGTGGCCGCCGAGAAGGGCGGCTCCGTGGAGGACCTGGTCCAAGGGCTCCGGATGGTCCAGGAGCAATGGAAGAACCTCCTCGGCTCCGCCGGCGTGGAGGAGGTCCCAGGCAAGGGCAATCCTTTCGATCCCCTCTACCACGACGCGGTCCAGGTCCACCGCACCGAGGAGGTCCCTCCCGGGGTGGTGACCCAGGTGCTCCGCAAGGGCTACCGCATGAAGGACCGGGTTCTCCGCCACGCCCAGGTGGTGGTGAGTGAACAGCCCCAGGCGGCCGAAAAGAAAGAGAAAGAAGAAAAACGGGAGCAGGAGAAAGAGGAAGCCACGGGCCCCGAAAAACGGGACTCCTCGAGGAAGGGAGGGGATCCTTCCCCGGAGCCCAAGGATCTAGAAGCGCCCGAAGGCCCGGGCCCGCAGGAGGATTGAGCCATGCCGACCTACGATTACAAGTGCAAGGCCTGCGGTCACACCTTCGCCTTGTTCCAGTCCATGACGGAGAACCCCAAGAAAAAATGCCCCTCCTGCGGGAGGATGACCCTGGTCCGGCTGATCGGCACGGGGTCGGGCATCATCTTCAAAGGCTCGGGCTTCTACGAGACGGATTACAAGCGCCGCAACGGGAAGGCCACGGCATCCCACAAGTCCCAATCCCCCAAGGAGGCCGGCGGCGGGGAAACCTCCTCGACAAAGGAGGAAAAAAAGCCCGCCGGGACCTCATCCTCTCCCAAGGAGAAGAAGAAGGACTGAAGGAAGAGGTCTCTTCCTTGACCTGAAAGCCCGCCTGGCCGAGCATGCGCGTGGCGGCGGGAAGGTTCCCGCCTCCCGGCGGAACCCAACCACAAGGAGTTGCCGTGCGGCCTGGCTGGACGCGACCGACCCGGACCCTGGCGGGGATCGCCCTGGCGGGCGTCCTCCTCGGGGGATGCGCCATACGCGGGAGGATCCATCCCGTGGTGGAGATCCAGACACCCCGAGGAAAGGAACTGGGGGTTTCCACCACCGACGGGGTGCTCTTTCTCGGCACGACGGCCCGGAAGGGGAGAGCCCACGTGCTTCTCTACTACGGGGATATTCCCTACGTGGAAACCGCCGAGATCCAACCCGCCGGCGGAGGGCTCTACAAGCTGGACCTGGAAGTGCGCCACCAGGGGGTTCCCATCGCCGTCCGCTGGCCCCAACCCGGCGAAGACCTCCTCCTCATGGGGATGAAGGACGGCAAGGTGTGGACGGCCTGGACCCGCCTGGCCAAGGCGAAGGGGATCTACGGCGAGGTCTACGAGATTCCGGAGGGTCTGAAACTGGATCCCACCCAGGCCGGGGCCGGAGTCTTCAGGAAGGGAAGGGGAGGCAACCTGTCCCTGCTCGGCCTGGTCAAGGGAACGGCCGTTCTCCTGCCCTCGGGCCGGAAATGGCTCTGCGTGGCGGGTCTCAGGGACTTGAAGGCCTGCATGGAGACCCGCCGGGACGTGCTTCCCCCCCGGAAGGTCATCCACAGGCCGGACCTCACCCGGCCCGTGATCCGGAAGAATTGAGGTTTCCTTGATCCGAGCCGAGAGACTCTCCCGCACCTTCGGGAATCTCCAGGCCGTCAAGGCCGCCGATTTCCACGTCCCCGAAGGATCCGTCACGGGCTTCGTCGGGCCCAACGGGGCCGGGAAGACCACGGTTCTTCGCATGACCTGCGGCCTCGTCCGGCCCACCTCGGGGAGAGTTCTCGTAAACGGCCTGGACCCGGTCCGGGAGCCCCTGGAGGTCCGCCGGCGGTTGAGCTACCTTCCCGGGGAGACCAGCATCTACCTGCACATGCGGGGAGGGGAGTTCCTGGAGTTTCTGGCCTCCTTCCGGGACGGGAGGGACGGGGAGCTGGAAAAGCGCCTTCCCCGCCTCTTCGAACTTCCCCTGGAGCGCAAGGTCCGCACCTATTCGGCGGGGATGAAACAGAAACTCGCCCTCTGCGGGGTCCTCTCCGCCCCGGTCCCCCTCCTCCTCCTGGACGAACCCACCCGGGGACTGGACGCCACCATGAGGGCCCAGTTCAACGACGCCGTGGAACTGCTCCGGGAGCGGGGGCGGACCATCCTGGTCTCTTCCCACCACCTGGCGGACATCGAAAAGGTCTGCGACGGGATGATCTTCCTCCTGGAAGGGGAGGTCGTCCCCGCCGAACGGGTGGAGGCCCTCCGGCGGGACCTGGCCTCCCGGGTCCGGGTGCGCCTCCGGAAAGGGCACTCACCCGAGGACCTCCCACTTCCCCCGGGAACTTCCTGGGAATCCAGGGGGGAATGGCTCCGGATCAAGCCCGCCGGCGACCCCAGGGAACTGGTGGCCACCCTGGCCCTTGGGCCGGTGGAGGCCCTCTTCTGGGGGCGGGCCGAACTGGAGGAAATCTACCGCCACCTCTACCTGGAGAAATCGGAAGGGGGAGGGGAGGAATGATCCTGAGGAAGACCTTCCGCGAAACCTGGGGAATCCAGCTCGCCTACTTCCTGGTCCTGGAGTTGATGCTTCTGGTGGCCGTCCTCTGGTGGGGGGACTTGAGGGACGTCCTGGCCGAAATCTCCCGGCTCGGTTTTCTCGGGATCCTGGGAAAGCTCATCCCCTTCGACTTCCTGAAGAAACCCTTTCTCTCCCTGGTGAATCCCGCCGAGCGTTATCCCTCGTACATCGCCCTCCAGCACTTCTTCAAGGGCGTGGACATCATGGGAATCGCCGGCGCCCTCCTGCTCGGAACCTTCGTGCTGGCCCGGGAGAAGGAGAACCGGACCCTGGAACTCCTCCTCTCCCTTCCCGCCTCCCGCGGGCGGATCCTCCTGGAGAAGACCCTCGTGCCCGCCCTGGGCCTTGCGGCGGGGATCTTCCTCTCCTCCCTCTCGCTCCTGGTCCTCAGCCCACTGGTGAAGGAATCCCTCCGGGCAGGCCCCCTCCTTCTCTGCTCTCTCCACGCCACCATGGTGGTCTACTTCTTCCTGGCCCTTACCGTCTTCGTCTCCACCTTCTTCCGCACCCAGGCGGGAACGGCCTTTACGGTGGGCCTCTTCATCGCCGTCCAGTTCGCCCTCTATTTCGTCCAGAAGGTAAGGGCGATCTCCTTTTTCAAGCTCTCCGATTTCGACGTCTACTTCCCCATGCTCTCCGGGAAGGCCGGGCTTCCCTTCGCGAGCCTGGAGATCCCTCTCCTGGGCGGGACGATCCTCCTCTACCTGGCCGCCCACTACCGCTTCACCAAGGGGGACCTCTGATGGACGGCCCTTTCCCCTCCCCCGGAATCCGGGAGAAGGTGGAGACGGCCCTCCTCCTTCCCTCCGAGGCGGCCCGGGCCCTGGCCTTTCCCTTCCGGCTCGCCCTCACCCCCCCGGGGCGGGAAAAGACCAGGGCCCTCCTCCAGTCCGGCCGGGACCAGGCGCCGCTCCCCCCTCCTCCCCGGCCCGCCTTCGCCCGCCCGGTGCCGGGAGACCGGAAACCCAGGATCTTCCTCTCCGTGGGAGACGTCTCGGGCGAGGCCCATACCCTGGATCTCCTGGAGAGGACGGCCGCCTCCGGCCTGGAGGCGGAGTGGCTGGGCCTGGGAGGGAAGGCCATGGAAAAGGCGGGGGTGCGCCTCCTGGCGGACCTGACCAGCCGCCCCGTCATGGGCTTCGGTCCCGCCCTGGCCCGGATCCCTTTCTACATGGGGGTCATCGCCCGGAGCCTGGCCCTCTTCCACAGGGATCCCCCCGACCTGGCGGTCCTGGTGGACTCCCCCGCCCTCAACCTGCTCCTGGGGATCAAGGCCCGCCGCCTGGGCATCCCCGTCCTCTACTACGTTTGCCCCCAGCTCTGGGCCTGGGCTCCCTGGCGGATGAAACGTTTCCGCCGGGCCTGCGACGGGGCTCTCACCCTCTTTCCCTTCGAGGCCCCTTTCTTCCGCAGGGGAGGCATCCACGCCGCCTGGGCGGGCCACCCCCTGGCCCGCAAGCTGGGAAGCCTCCTGGAATCCAGGGGGAACGAAGAGAAAAACCCCTTCCGGGATCCGCCGACCCTTGCCCTCCTTCCGGGAAGCAGGCCCAGGGACCAGGAGGGAAACCTTCCCATCATGGTTTCGGCCCTCCGGATCCTGCGCGAGGAGGGACGGAAGATCCGCGCCGTGGTGGGCCAGGACGACCCCGGGCGCCTGGAAAAGGCCCGATCCATTCTCGCCGCCCTGCCCGGGGGAAAGGAGATCGAGACCACCGCCGACCTTCACGGCCTCCTCGCCGGGGCCCGGCTTGCCGTGGTGAAGTCCGGAACGGGATCCCTGGAAGCGGCCCTGGCGGGGACGCCCAACCTCGTGGTCTACGCTCTCTCCCCCTTCCTCCGTTTCCTGGGAAACCGGTTTCTCTCCGTCCCCTGGGTGGCGGCGGCCAACCTTTCCGCCGGGCGGGAAATCGTCCCGGAACTCCTTCTCGTTCCCGGGGAGGAGGGCGCCCTGGCCCGGGCGGCGGCTCGCCTCTGGGACGACGAAGCCGAAAGAGCGCGCCAGAAGAGGGACCTCCTGGAGATCCGGAAACGCCTCCTCCCCTCCGGCAGGGAGGCCGATCCCGCCGCCTGGATCCGGTCCCTCCTCGGCGCCGGCCCGGGGGCGTAGAGCCCGCTTTTTATTTGTGCTTTTCCTCCAGGCTCGCGCCGATCCACCCCTTGGCCGCCATGAGCGCCGCGGGGGTCACCAGGGCGATGCACCCGTAGATGAACCAGAGGGTCTGGGTGTTCTGGGGCCCGAGCTTGGGGCAATAGAGGGAGAGGAAATACCCGCTGTAGAAACCGGTGACCACCTTGGTCAAAAACCAGGGAAGCTGGGCGATCCCCATGTAGGCCCCGGTCTTACCCTCGGGAGCGATCTCCGCCACGAGCTGGAGGAACCGGGGCGACCACATGGCCTCGCCGATGGACATGAAGAGAATATAGGTGAGGAGGAAGACCGGCGAGGGCTGGAAGGCGAGGAGGAAGGTCGGGAGGGCCATCACCAGGGTTCCGAGCACCATCATGGTGTAGACCTTGGCCCGGGAAGTCACCGCCGCCACCAGGGGCGTGAGGAAGAAGATCAGGATGGGGTTGATGTTGGAGAAGAATTCGAAGTTGTCTCCCACTGCGGTCCCCCCGAAGGCCCGGTTGATGTAGTAGGGCATGGTGAGCCAGTTGTGGGCGAAAAGGGTCTGGACCGGAATCAGGGAGAAGATGAAGAAGGTGAACTTCACGTTGTGGAAGGGATGGTCCGGCCTGAGGACCAGGATCCTCCAGACCAGGCCCACCAGGAAGAAGAGTCCCAGGAGGACCAGGATTCCGTACCGGAAGAGAAAGGCCTTGAAACGGACGTTCCAGGGAGCCACGGCCGCCTCGGGAAGGATGCCGGCCAGGGCCTTCCCCATCTCGTGCATCCGGTCCAGGGTCTTGGCCCCTAGTTTCCCGAGGAGCGGTCTCTCCGAGGGCTTTACGCCGGGCTTTCCGGCCTTGTGGACCAGGTCCCCCGCGTCCTTGGATAGAAGGGCGGAGAAGAAGAGCCTCTCGGCCAGGAACTTCCGGGCCACCGGCCCCAACCCTCCCGCCAGGACCCGGGCTATCGTCCGGTAGGTTTCGGCTTCCCGGATCATCACGTCCCGGAAAGGCTGGTTCATGGGGGGGGGAATAAATTCGTCCATTCGGATCCCGGTGGACTCGAAGCGCCGGGCCAACTGCTCCACCATCTCGGCCGGGGGAAGGCCGGCGATGCGCACCGCCGCCTCCCGGTCGGCCCGGTCCATGGGGATGATGTCCTCGCCCTTGACGCGTTTCAGCCGGAGGCGCAGGTCGTGGACCACCTTGGCGTCCACTGGCGCCTCCAGCCCGTAGGCGGCGGCCATGACCAGGACGGCGTGGGAGCGGAGAACCTTGTCGGCCGGGTCGGCTCCCGCCTTGGGAATCACCAGCCTGGACCTGGGATCCCCCACCCCCGCCAGAAGGAGCAGGAGTTCCGAGTCGCCTTTCAGGGAAGCCCGGGCCAGGGGGAAGGCGGAGCGGTCCAGCTTGTAGTCCTTCCCCGAGGGAGGCTTCACCTGGCCGGCCAGCTTCCCCACGGCCAGGCCGGCCTGCTCCAGGATTCTATCCGGTTCCATGATGGTCTCCCCGGGAGCCGGCTTCAGTTTCTCCAGGGGGACCAGGGACTTGTCCATCCTCCGGATGGCCCGGGAGGTGATCTCCTGGTAGTCCAGGTAGACCTTCTCCAGGGGCGGAATCTCCCGGCCGATCACAAGGGCGAGAAGGATCACCACCACGGCGGTGAGCCCGCCCCCGAAAAGGAGGGTCACCGGTTCCCGGAGCGAACGCTTCTCCGCCTTCTCTCCGCCGTTTCCGGCTTTTTCGCCCTCTTCTTCCTTCCCTTTCCCTTCCCCGCTTTCCTTGGCGAATTCCTCGTCCTCCAGCTTCACCTGGGCCCTCGCCGCCTCGGCGGCCCGCCGGGAAAGAAGAAAGAAGATGGTCAGGAAGGCAAGGAAGGTGAGCCCCGTGTAGACCCAGAAGACCCCCACGATGCCGTATCCCTTCCGGACGGGAGGAGAGAGGAGGCCCGAGAAGAAGGCCCCGAGATTCATGACGGCGTAGATCATGGCGTAACCCATGGCCGCCGTCTTTTTGTTGGTGAACTCCTTGACCCCCGCGTAGGAGGCGGGCTGATACATGCCGTATCCCACAACCACCAGGAAGAGTCCCGCCAGGACGAAGAAGAACATGGGGGAACCCGCCCCCAGGTGGTATTCGAAGAAGGTTCCCGAGGCGGCCAGGAGGAAACGCCCCCCCACCATGAGCCCCAAGGCGGCCAGGAGGGCCTTGCGCACCCCGATCTTGTCGGCCACTCCTCCCAGGATGAGCATGGCGGCGGTGATCCCCCCGGTGAAGAGGCTGTAGACCCAGCCGGCGTGGAGGTCCGAAAGGCCCACGTCCTCGGAGAGGTATTTCCCAAGGACCGTAAGAATGCCGAAGTAGACCAGCCCCTCCAGGAGGTAGGACAGGTTGATCGCCCACAGGGCCCGGGGTGCGTGGGCGAAGTGAACGAAGGGATCCACCACCTCCTTGCGGAAGGTGGCCATCATCTCCTGGAGGAAGCCCCTCTCTTCCCGGGCTTCCTGACCTTCCTGGATCGAGGGTTCTTCGGGCATGGGACGCGCCTTTCCTTGGGACCTGGGGGAAAGAAGCGGAAAGGAAGGATTCTATGAAGGGATTCCCCCGCCGGGCAAGGATGAGGCTCAACCCCCCACCTGGGGAAAAAGGAGCAACCCCTGGTAGAAGAGGATGGCGAGAGCCGTGAGCGTCCAGGCCTGGAGAGAAGCCTTGTCCAGGTCCCGGGGCGAAAGCCCCCGCCTGCGGGCGGCCTGCCAGGGGATCCATGTGAGAAGGAAGGCCGACCCCAGGGCCTTGAGAAGCCCGAAGGCCAGGTCCGTCCCGGTAAGGTTTTCCAGGAAACGGGGGAGGAAACTCTCCAGGGAGATCCCCCGGGAGAGGAGGCCGGCGAGCCAACAACCGTATATGGCGGCCACCATCATCCCCGCCGTGAGAAGGGGAAGGGCCAGGAGGTGGGACCAGAGCAGGGGAGAGAGGACCTCCTTTCGGACCGATCTTCCCAGGGCCCGGTAGGCCGAAAGCTGCCGGTCCCGGACCATGCTTCCCACCCGGGAGAGTGTGCCCGCCACGGCGGGGGCGGCGTAGAGGAGAGCCGCCAGGAAAGGGACCACCACGGCCAGCAGGACCTTTCCCGACCCGGCCAGAAGGGGGGAAACCAGGGCTCCGTGAAGGGGATCGTTCCCGAGAAGGAAGTGCAAGGCCAAAGCGCCCACGAAGAACCCGGAAAGGGCGAGAAAAGGAAGGCTCTGCAG
>CAYQBW010000007.1:13393-16283 GCA_964415725.1 uncultured Planctomycetia bacterium | reverse complement strand
GCCCAGGTCTGGGGACGGGGCGTGGCCAGGAAGGACTTGACCTTTCCCATGCAGGTCGAAGGGATTCTGGATGGGGCCAGGAAGCCGGGGACTCCTCCGGTAGAGGTCCTGGTGGGGGCTTGCCGGGAGACGGACCTGGAAAAGCAATGGAAGATTCTCCGGAAGGATCTCTGGGCCTTTCACCCCGACCTGGTGGTCTTCGTCCTCCCGGGAAAGGGTCGTTTGGCCCAGGAGGAGGAAAAGATCCTGGAGGCTTTTTTCTCCTGGGCCAAGGAAAGGGACGTCCCTTTTCTTCTGGTTCCTCCCTTGGCGCCGGGTACGCCCCCGGGTGCGGCCTCTTCCCTCCGCCGGGCCGCCCGGGCTGCGGGCGGGGAGGTCTGGGAACCGGGTCCCTTGCTTCGAGGAAAAAGCCTTTTTCTCTCCAGCTCCTCGGGTCTGGGCCGCAAAGGAGATCTTTCCTCCAAGGCCCATCTCTTGCTTGCTCCCCCTCTTGCCGGAGAGTTGCGGAAACTGCTTCGTTTTTAGCCCGGAGCATGCATGAAGGTACTGGGGCGCACTTCTCAAGGGGGCCCCTCGAGCTTCCCTTGCAAGAAGGATCCGCATCCAGGGGAAAAAAGAGGGGGAAAAGAGACCGGAAATCGTGAATAGCGGCCGGGGTGGAGGACGATTTATCTTCTAACTCCTTGAATTTGAATGGGTTGGGGCTATTCTCTCTCCGGGGCGGCTCCTTGTGTGTCAGAGAGTGACACTGGCTTTTCTTTCTCCCAAGCCTTCTCTTATAATGGGACTTCGAGGTTGGGAGGGGCGTGGCTCACGGCCTGGATCCTTCGGAGGAGCATCCTGGGTCGATAGGGTCACGGAAAAGCGCCCCTTTTCCGAAGTTAGGAAGCCCCATGAACGAGACCCTCAAAGGCCTCTTGGCTCTGTTGAAAGACGGGGATCCCAGCCTGAAATGCGCTTCCGCCCAGGTGCTTGGGGCCCTGGCTCCCAAAAACCCCCAGATTGTGAAAGCCTTGGTGGAAACCCTGGACGGGGGCGACCGATACCTGGTTCCTTTCGTCCTGGATGCCTTGGGGTCCATCCAGACGGAACAGGCTCTGGACGGGCTGGTCCAATACCTTCAAAGAGAGGACGAGAATTCCAAGGAAAAAGCGGCTTTGGCCCTGGCTCGGGCAGGGGCCAAGGGGGAAGAGGCCGTGCTCCGCCAATGGGACCGATGGGACCGGGAGTCCCAGAAGATCCTTGTGGAAGTCCTGTTTCGCACGCTGGGCCCCCTGGCGGTGGACAAGCTCTGCGCCCTTTTGAAGACGCCCGAATGGGCCCGGAACGCGGCTTTTCTCAAGGCTCTCCAGGAAAGGCTTCCTGAATTTCCCCCGCAACAATTGAGCCGGTTGCGCTCCAAGCTGGGAGGACTCTTCCGCTCCAAGTTGGAAAAAGTCCCTCCCTCTGTGCTGGCCGCCCATCTCTCCCTTTTCAGCAAGATTCCGGGTCCTTCCCAGGTGAAGACTCTGCTCAGGTTCACGGGGCCCGCCTGGCCGCCCCTGGTCCGGCGGACCGCCCTGGATGGGCTTGCAGGGAAAGAAATCCCCAAAGAGGGGGTCTCCACTCTCCTGTCCTATTTGCGCGAGACGGACTACACCTTCGTGGTGGCTCCCACTCTCCGGGTGCTCAAGAAGATCGAACTTCCCAGGACGATCCAGGCCAAGGTGATGAAACTCCTGGACCCGGGGATCGAACTGCATCCCCAGATCCGGTCCTTCCTCCTCGAGGCCTGCGGGAGGTTCAAGAATGCCACGGCGGCGAAGTGCCTGGCCCGCTACTTGGACAACGAAAACGGATGGGCCCGGGTGCGCGCATCGAAAGGCCTGGAAAAGAACCCGGAGGCCCGAACCTTTCTTCAGAATCGGGTCCTTGCCGCCACGGGCGAGGAGGAGGCCTTGCTTGCCTTACGCCCCCTGGTTTCCCTGAAAGACTCCCTGAAATCTCCTTTCCTCAAGAAGGTCTTCGCCCACATGGAGGAATTACGCCGGGCGGGGAACCCCACCTGGGTCCGGTTGCGGGCCTTCTTCTGGGAAGTGGATCCGGGGTGGTTTCTCAAGGAGGGCCTGGGCCGGGCCAAGGAACTCCGCCGGAAGGGGGAGTTCCCGGCGGCCTTGGATCTCCTCCACATCCTTCTTCCCGGGAAGAAGGGGAGGTTGGATCCACAGGTCCGCTACGAGATCGGATTGACCGAGCTTCTCCAGGCCCCCAAGGTGCCCGCCGAGGCCTCCCAGCCGGATCCGGCCATGGGGCATTTCCAGACTTTGCTGGAAGATCACGGGTTCGATCTCCTGGGGCGATTGAAAGAAGAGGACCAGCTCAAGCCGGATCATTTCCTCTACATGGGCCTTCACTTCCTTGGGCGGGCCCCCTATCTCAAGGAATTCGCCCTCCAGGCCTTGGAATACCTGATGGAGCGTTGGCCCCATTCCAAGGCTTCCAAGTTGGCCCACCAGAAGGTCCGGTCCGTGGGGATCGAAAAAGCCCCTTGAAGCGGCGGCCACCGGGGCGGGCCCCAGCCGGGCCTTTGTCCGCCCAGCTGTTCCCGGCCAACCGATGACCTTCTTCCATGTCCACGCCGCCTGGTCCGCCTTTTCAAGGAGGGTCCATGGAGGTCTTGGGTTTTCGCCCGCCTCCGTGGCGCCCCATCGTAATCCCGTCTCTTTCGTGACTCGGACGGATTATGTCCTGGTTGGGAAGGAGGGAAGTGGGGGTTCTTTCCCCGGGACGACGTTCGGGCCGTCGCTACGCTCCGGCCCTCCGGCGTCCCCTACGCTGCCGAAGACGGCAGAATCGCTCCTCATGGGGCGCCACCTCCGGCGGGAGGCGGCCCCGGTTCCAAAGAAGGGGG
>CAYQBW010000007.1:0-13383 GCA_964415725.1 uncultured Planctomycetia bacterium | reverse complement strand
GCCCCCAACCGGCCCGGGCCCCCACCAGGAGGCGGGGCCGGCCCCAGCCGGGCCTTTTCCCGCCGTTCCCCGCCGGCAGCGGAAAAAAGTGGAAATAAAAAATAAAAAAAAAAAAAGGACGGCCCCGGGTGGGAAGGGCCGTCCTTATGTGTTGACCGGAGCGGGTCGTCAGGGCCGGTGGTCTGTCGGGTCCTGGCCTGGCGTCTTCCGGATAGGCAAAAACCGGCGGAAACCTGACGCGTCCTGCGCTCCGGGGAGCAGCGAAAACTCACGGAGAAAAACCTGGTGCCTGGCTGAAATGTCCTGGGTTTTTCGCTGTCCTCATGGATGAGACGAGTTCCCCCCGGGAAGAAGTTCCCTTTTCCCTGGTTTTTCTTTTCTTTTTTCCCCGGAAAAGGGCCCAGGCCGGAAGGCTAGACCCACCGCGCCAGGGGTTGGCCCATGAGCACGTTCTTTCCCGGTTCCACTCCTTCGGCGAGGCGGGCCCTTCCGCCGGGGAGAAGAAGGACCACCGTAGACCCCAGCTCGAAGCGAGCCGCTTCTTCCCCCTTGGTGAACCGCCTTGGCCGGGATGCCCTTCTTTCCCCGGGTCCGGCCCGAAAACGATTCGTTCCCAGTTCCGGGTCCCAAAGGACCCGGATGGATCCCACGTTCAGGGCTCCCACCAGGACCATCCAGAGCCGCCGTCCCTCCTCTTCTCCTTCCCAAAGGGAGACCACCCTTTCGTTCCCGGGAAAGACCCGCTCCACGGAGTGGACCGTGAAAGGGTTCACCGGGAGCAGTCTCCCGGGGATGTGGCTCCAGAAAGGGACCCGTCCCGAGAGGGGAGCATGGATCCGGTGATAGTCGGAAGGAGAGAGGTAGAGGGTCACCTGCAGGCCCCCTTCCAGGAGGGGATCGTCCAGCCCGAGAAGTTCGAAGGCCGTAAAGCGGGCACCCTTGATGGGGAGCCGGGGGGACTCTTTCAGGGGGCCCGCCGTGAGGACTTTTCCATCCACGGGGGAGACCACCAGGGCGGGATCCTCCGCGACGGGCCGGGCCTCCTCCCGGAGGCGCCGGATGAAGAAGGCCTGGAGGCTTGGAAAACTGGAGAGTTCTCCTTCCACTTCGCTCAGGTCGATCCCGTAGAGGCGGGCGAATCCTCCCAGGAGGGGTCTTCTGAGAAACCTGGGCAAAGGAAGGCGGGCCAGGGCCCCCGAGGCCCTGCTCAGGACCCGGGTGGGAAGAAACCGGAAAAAGAAAGCCCGAAAGGTCATGGCGGGGATTTATCCCTCCGGGAGAGAATCCCGAAACAAAAGTAAGCCTCTCTACAGCCTCTCTCCAAGGAAGGCCCATGGAGCCGGTGGAACATAGTTTGATCATACCTTTCTACAAGAGCGCCTCCTACTTGAGGGACACTCTGGAAAGGGCCTTTGCCTGGGGGGAGGGCACCGGGGAGGCCTTCGAGATTCTGGCCGTGGACGACGGCTCCCCTGACGAAACCTGGGAAGTCCTCCAGGAATTCCGCGCCCGACGTGAGGACAGGCCGCTCCGGCTGTTGCACCACCAGCAGAACATGGGAAAAGGAATGGCCGTCCGCACAGGGGTGGAAGCCTCCCGGGGGCGGTTCGTCTATTTCACCGACGCAGACCTGACCTATCCCTTGGAGTCCCTGGATACGCTCATGAAGGCCTTGAAGGATGGGGCCGACATGGCCATCGGGTGCCGGACCCACCCGGAGAGCCGCTACCTGGTCTCCCCCTCCTTCTTTCCCATTCTCTTCCGGCGGCACATCCTGGGGCGCCTTTTCAACCTGCTCGTCCGGGTCCTCGTCGTCCCGGGGATTCACGACACCCAGGCGGGAATCAAGGGTTTCCGCAAGGACAGCGCCAAGCGGATCTTCGCCATGGGAAGGTTGAACCGGTTCAGCTTCGACGTGGAACTTCTCTTCCTGGCCAGAAAGTGGGGGCTCCGGATCGAGGAGGTTCCGGTTCTCTTCATCTACGGCAAAGAACCCACCACGGTTCGTTTCATCCAGGACAGCCTGAGGATGATTCGGGACATGTTTCTCATCCGGTGGTGGGACTGGACGGGGCGCTACCGCGAGGCGGGGGAGGAAGGAGCCCGCGGCTTTCGAGCCAGGCCAGGAAGTCCGGGTCGGTGAGGAGGTCCAGTTCCCTCCGGCCCGGGTCGGGGCCTTTGCGGGATTCCGGGTCGAGGGTTTCGAAATCCCCGTCCGGGCGGCGGGGATGGGTGAAGATCTCCCACTTCCCCGGGGGAATCCCGGAAAGAAGGGTTTTCAGCGCCCCCTCCAGGTCCGGCGCCTGCCAGAGGCAAAGGCCGATGGCTCTTTCCTCCGGGAGGACCCCTCTCGCCCGAAGGGCCGGAGCGGCCTGCCTGGAAAAGCGGGCCAGGAGAAGACGCGGAAGGAGCCTGCGCCGGGGGGGGAAGTGGAGCGCCTCCCCCAGGAGGCGGACCCGGCCGACCTCATGATCGGCCAGGAATCCATCCAGGGCCTCCCGGACCCCGGGAAAGAGGTGGACGTGCTGGTGGCCGTCCAGGTAGGTGGGAGAGAGGCCCGCTCGGAGGAGAGCCTCCCACTGGGCTTCCATCTCTTCCCTCACCGCCCCGGGGTCGAGGAAGCCCAGGAGAGAACGGACCAGGATTTTTTCCAGGGGAAGGAAGAATCCCTTTTCTCCGGCCAGAGTCTTCCCCCCGGGTGAGAGGGGCCGGCCAAGACTCAGGGAGAAATGGAGCCCCACCTCGAGGTCCGGAGTCTTCCGGACCGCCTGGGCCGCTTCTTCCAGGGCGAAGCCCACGGCCAGTACCGAGGCCCGCCGGACGGGCCCATGGAAGTAAGCCTCGAAAATCCCTTGGTTGACTCCCCGTGAAGCCCCCAGGTCGTCGGCGCAGAAAACCACTTCCCGGTAAGGGGCGTTCTTTTTCCGCTCCCTGCTTCTCAAGAGACGGCCCTCCCGGCTCCCTTCCGGGAGGAGCGCCCTCCATCCCCCTGGGGGAGTTCCCCCGGGGGAGACTTGACCCCCGCCGGGCGGAGAGGTAAAAGCCCGCCTTTCCCCCCTGCCGCGAAGGGGGAGGGCCGAGAGGTCATCTTTCTTCCAGGTTCCAGAAACACTTTCTTCCAGGTCGGTTTTTCTCATGGACGCCTTCCTGAACCATACCCCCTGGACCCCCACGGCGGCAGGAAAAGGCGGGGTCGTCCCGGAAAAAGACACCAATCTCGCCCGGTTTTCCCCGCCCTGTCCTTGTTCGAGGTTCCGGCGCCCCATGTCTTCTTTTTTGGCGGCTCCCTTTTTCCATTCTTTTTTTTCGTCTCCACCGGGGCTCCTCCTTGGGAGGAGGCCTTCGGCGGAGGCAACCGGGACCCCCGGCGGGGGTCTTTCGCCCAGGAGGTGAACTGGTGAACCGGGAAGGCCTCAGGATTTTTACGGGAAACGGGAACCGGGAACTGGCCCTGGAGATCTGCGCCGAGCTGGGGATGCCCCTGGGCGCGGCCTACGTGGGACGGTTTCCCGACGGGGAGGTGGACGTCAAGGTCGAGTGCGACGTCCGCGGAGGAGACATCTTCATCATCCAGCCCACCTGCCCCCCGGTGAACGAAAACCTGATGGAGCTCCTGATCCTCACGGATTGCGTGAAACGGGCCTCGGCCAACCGGGTCACGGCGGTGATCCCCTACTTCGGCTATGCCCGCAAGGACCGCAAGGACGAGGGGCGGGTGCCCATTACGGCCAAGCTGGTGGCCAACCTCATCACCAAGGCCGGGGCGGACCGGGTTCTCACGGTGGACCTCCATGCCGCCCAGATCCAGGGCTTTTTCGACATTCCCGTGGATCACCTCTACGCCCGGACGGTCCTGCTTCCCGTGGTCCGCAGAATGAACCTGAAGGACCCGGTCGTGGTGGCCCCGGACGTGGGGGCCTCCAAGCTCACCCGGGCCTGGGCAAAGGCCATCAACGCCGGGATGGCCATCGTGGACAAGCGGCGGATCACGGGGGACAAGACCGAGGTGGAGAACATGGTGGGGGAGGTGGAGGGCCACGATGTCCTGGTGGTGGACGATCTCGTGGCCACGGGGGGGTCCCTGGCCGACGCCGCCCGGGTCGCCAAGGAGAGGGGCGCCGGGAGAGTGGTCCTGGCCGTGAGCCATGCCGTTCTGGTCGGCAACGGCAAGGAGAAACTCCAGGAGTCCTGCGCCGAGAAGATCCTCATCACGGACACCATCCCCCACGACAGGGGAAGCCTTCCGCCCAAGTTCGAAGTGGTGAGCGTGGCGCCCCTTCTGGCCAGGGCCATCGAGAGGATCCACCGGAGCGAGTCGGTGAGCTATCTCTTCCAAGCGGAGATTTGATTCCCCCGGAAGGGAGAAAAATCCCTTTTCCCCGGCCTCCGGGGCTGGCGTAAGTCCCGGGAGGTGGGTAATCTCTCCGCCCCTGAAACCAAGAAACGGACGAGAAACCATGGAAAAGATCGTGATCAAGGGCAGGCGCCGGGAGGAGAAGGGCACCCGGGCGGCCCGGGCCTTGCGGGCTCAAGGGTTGGTTCCTGTCGTGCTCTACGGCCGGGAGGACGGGAAGACTCTCCACTTGTCCCTGGAAGCGAAGGCCGTGGAAAAGATGCTCCGGGGCCACGCCAGGGTGGTGGAAGTGGACCTGGACGACGGGACCAAGGAGAGCGGGCTGGTCAAAGACGTCCAGTTCGATCCTGTGACGGACCAGGTCCTGCACATGGACCTGTTCCACGTGGATCTGACCAAGCCCGTGGAGGTGGAGGTTCCCCTGGAGTTCGTGGGCCATCCCAAGGGAATCAGCGAAGGCGGGAAGTTCACCCACGACCTGGCCGACCTTCCCCTGATCTGCCTGCCCACCGAGATTCCCCAGGTGATCAAGGTCAAAGTGTCCCACCTGGGCGTGGGGGACCACATCACCGCGGGAGACCTGGAGATCCCGGAAAACGTGAAGCTCGGTGTGCCCCCGGAGACGGTGGTCTGCCACGTCAAGGCCTTCCTGGCTACGGCGGAGGCCCACGAAGAGGAGGCCGAGGCGGGTCCTTCCGAGCCCGAGGTCATCGGGAAGAAGGACGAAGAGGAAGGGGAGAGCTGAACCTCCATGTGTCCTCCGGCTGAAGGGGGCTCCCTTTGTCCGGGCTTTCCTGGGGCTTTCCTGGTTTCTTGCCGGGGAGGCCCCTTGAAATTCCCGGGGGCCTCGCTACTCTCATCCGCTCTTTCCCCGGCGATAGGGGGAGGTCGTGGTTGAAGACCGGCCTTCCCGGATCGTCGTGGGGATCGGCAATCCGGGCCCCGACTACTCCGGGACGCGGCACAACCTGGGTTTCCGGGTGGTGGAGCGGGTCGCGGGGGATTTGGGCCTGAAGCTGGGCCGGCCCTTCGGGACCACCCGGAAAGTCGGAAAGAGCCGGTGGGCCCTCGGACGTGGGCCGGCGGGAACGTTTCTTCTCCTTCAGCCTCTCACGTATGTGAACCTGACGGGGAAGGCCGTGGCCCGCGCCGCCGCCTGGAGCGGGGCGCCGGTGGAAGCGATCTTTGTCGTCTGCGATGACATGAATCTCCCCCTGGGCAGGATCCGGATCCGCCCCCGGGGGAGCCACGGAGGCCACAAGGGGCTCTTGTCCGTGGGGAATTCCCTCAGGTCCTGGGAGTTTCCCCGCCTCAGGATGGGGATCGGCAAGCCTTCCCCCGGGGAGGAGGTGGATTTCGTCCTGGGCCGGTTCCTTCCGGAGGAGGAGCCCCTGGTGGAGAAGATGGTGGAGCAGGCCGCCCGGGCGGTCTCGGAGTACCTCCAGGGCGAAGCCCTGGAAAATTTGATGAACAAGTACAACGCGGGTTGAGAAGCAGTCAATCAGGAGGCGCCGGGTCCTGTTGGAGATCCGGGCGTCCGAAAGGTGAGGAGCCTTGCAGAATCTAAAGGACATTCGACCGAAGCCCAAGCTGAAGAAATACGAGGCCATGTTTCTCCTGGACAACCGGGAGGTGAAGAAGGGGTGGGATTACGCCAAGGGGATCCCCCTTTCGATCCTGGAGCGGAACGGGGCCAGGATCGTCAGCGCCAGGCGGTGGGACGAGAGGAAGCTCGCCTACGAGATCAAGAAGCAGAAGAGGGCCACCTTTCTCCTGGTCTTCTTCGAGGCCCCTCCCGAGAAGATCTCCCAGCTCAACCGGGAGATTCAGCTCACCGATGGCATCCTCAGGCACCTGATCCTTGTGCACGACGAATTTCCTCCCGTGGCTTTCGAGCCCGTGGAGGACGACGTGGACGTCTCCAAGATCCCCTTGGGCGACGAGGAGGAACCGGAAGAGACCGAACAGGAATCCACACCCGGGGAAGGGGAGAAGGAGGAGGGCGCCGGGAAAGAGGCTCCCCAGGCCTCTGGGGAAGAGGGGACGGAAGCGGAAGCGGAAAAGGAAGAGACGAGCGGCGCCGGTCCGGAGGAAGAGACCTCTCCCGAGGGGGAGAACCCCGCCGGCGGTGAAGAAGAGACCAAACCCCAGGAAGGGTGAGAGCCATGGCGGAGATCGGAAGGGCCAAGAGGAAATTCAGGAAGTTCGGGAGCCGCAAGAAGCGGGTCGTCCCTGCGGAACCGCTGGACTACAAGAACGTGGTTTACCTGCAGACCCTCATTTCCCCCCAGGGGAAGATGTTTTCCCGGAAGCGGACGGCCTTCTCGGGGATCGACCAGAAGAAATTCAAACTCGCAGTGAAAAGGGCCCGGTTCCTCGGGCTCCTTCCCTACGTGGGTTGAGGAGGGGTTCATGGAAGTTCAGGTGATACTCCGCAAGGACGTGGAGAAACTCGGCAGGGTGGGGGACGTGGTGAAAGTCCGGGCGGGATACGCCCGGAACTACCTTCTTCCCCAGGGAATCGCCTACCCTGTGAGCCCGGACAACATCAAGAGGATCCAGGCCGAGAAGGAGCGGGCCCGCCAGGAAGAGGAAAGGCGCCTCGAAGAGATCAAGTCCTTCGGGGAAAAACTGGCGAGCACTTCGGTGACCATCGAGGCCAAGGCGGAAGAGGGCCGGCTCTTCGGGTCCGTGACCGCCCAGATGGTGGCGGACGCCCTGAAGGAGGAGAGGGGACTCGAGGTTCCCGCCAAGGCGGTGAAGCTGGAACACCCTCTCAAGGAGATCGGCGTCTACGACGTTCCTATCCACCTCCATCCCGGGGTGGAGGTGAATCTCAAGGTCTGGGTCGTGGAAGCCCGTTGAGGGAGAGCGACCCTCCCGGGCTCCAAGGCAGGAAACTCCTCCTTTCCAGGGAGGAGTTTTTTTGTGACCTTGAACCTCCGTCTCCCACCATTCAGGATGTTCCGCTTGGCACGCGAAACCCACCTGTGGCCGAGGGAGGGAGCCCGAAATGAGCGAAGCCGATACCCTTTCCGGAAATCCCGGTGTCCTTCCCCACAACCTGGACGCCGAACGCGCCGTTCTGGGCGCCATCCTCCTGGCTCCCCAGATCACCGGGGACGTGGCCCAGATCCTGGAGGCGGAAGATTTCTACAACCCGGGCCACCGGTGGATCTTCTCCGCCGCCCTGACCCTCTATGAATCCCAGGGGAGTTTCGACCCCATCCTTGTGGGGGAGGAACTCCGCTCCATGGGGAAACTTGAGGAAGCGGGGGGGGAGGAATACCTGGACAGCCTTCCCTTGAGCGTCTCCTCCCACGCCCTGGTGGAGGACTACGCCCGCTTGATCCGCGAGAAATCCCTGCTCAGGAAGCTCTGGGAGGCCGGGACCAGGGTGGGCCAGCTCGCCCTCCGGGGGGGAGAGAAGCTGGAAGTGATCCTGGACAAGGCGGAACAACTGGTCTTCGATCTCGCCCAGAGACTGCATCACGGCGAGGCACGGTCGGTCATGGAGATCCTCAAGGACTTCTACGAGAAGATCGACCGGCTCCGGGACAGGGAGGCGCGGATGACGGGGCTTCAGACGGGGTTTGCCGACCTGGACGACTTGACGGCCGGACTTCACGCGGGAGAGCTGATCATCGTGGCCGGCCGTCCCAGCATGGGGAAGACCTCTTTCGCCAACAACCTGGTGGACCGCCTCAGCGTGGACCAGGGGATCCCGGGGGCCATCTTCAGCCTGGAGGTCTCCTCGGAGCAGGTCGTCCAGAACATCCTTTGCATCCACGGGCGCCTGGACGCCCAGAGGCTCCGCCACGGGTTCATCTCCAAGGCGGAGATGGAGAAGCTCAGGAATACCGCGAGCAGGATCTATGAGGCGCCCATCTACGTGGACGAGTCCCAGGGCCTCAACACCCTGGGGATCCGGCACAAGGCCAGGCGGCTTGTCAAAGCGCACGGTATAAAGTATATAATCATCGATTACCTGCAGTTGATGGAAGGCGACCGCTGGGCCAGGGCGGAGGGAAGGCAGCAGGAGATCTCCCGGATCTCCCGTTCCCTCAAGGCCCTGGCCAGGGAACTCGAGATTCCCGTGATCGCTCTTTCCCAGCTCAACCGTGCGGTGGAACAGAGGGACGATCACCGGCCCAGGATGTCCGATCTCCGGGAATCCGGTTCCATCGAGCAGGACGCGGACGTGGTCCTTCTTTTGCACAGGGAGGAATATTTCAAACCGACCGAAGAGAACAGGGGGGTGGCGGAGATCATCGTGGCGAAGCAGAGGAACGGTCCCACGGGGACCGTGAGGCTCCACTTCGAGAAACGTTGCATGCGTTTCGACTCCCTGGCGGACCCGAATGCACAAGCCGGCCTGGGCTGATTCCCTCCTTCTCCTCCTTTTCCTCCTCGCGGCCGTCCCGCCCGCCCGGGGACAGGCCGGCGCGAAGGAAAGGGAAAAGGCCCTGGCGGCCTTGGAGGGCCGGACCGTGGTGAGGGTGGAGGTCACCGGCCCCAGGAGGATTCCCCTGGACAAAGTGAGGGCCAACCTCCGCACCAGGGAGGGCCGTCCCTACTCCAGGGCCCAGGTGGACCAGGACATCAAGCGGCTCTGGAACCTTCTCAAGCTCATGGCCTCGGTGGAGGTGAAACCCGAGGGAAAGGGGGTGGCCGTTCGTTTCCAGGTCTGGGATTTCGGCGCCTACCAGCATTTCCGCGTCAAGGGCCTGCACGCCGTCACTCTCAAGGAGGCCCTGGAGATCATGGACCTGCGGGAGGGGGCCGCCCTGGACGAGCCGTCGGCCCGCACCAAGGCCGAGCTGCTCCTGGCGCGTTACGAGAGGATGGGATACGCCTTCGCCAGGGTGGAAATCCGGCCTTCACCCGACGGAAGGACCCTGGTCTTCCAGGTGGAGGAAGGTCCGCTGGTGCGGGTCAGGTCCGTGAAGGTCGTGGGAAACAAGGCCTTCCCCGCCTTCGCCACCCTGGGATTGAAGAAGAACATCATCGGATCCGCCGGCGTCAAGTCCGCCCCCAGCCATATCATCAACCCGGAGCTTTCGTGGAAGGACCCGGAAGCCTGGATCATGGCCCCCTGGGTCCTGGTGGGGAAGTTCCTGGACCTGCTCTTTCACGACGAGCCTTACTCCGCTTCGACCCTGAAGGACGACGTGGAAAGGATCCGGGACTTCTACAGGGGTGAGGGCTACAAGGACGCCGAGGTGGCCGTCCAGGACGTGAAGTTCTCCTCCGACAAGACCCGGGTGGACTTGACCATCCTGGTCCATGAAGGGCCCCTTTACCGCGTCTCCAGGGTGGACCTGGTCCAGGAACTTCCCCCGGGCAGGAACAAGCCCCTTCTGGACAAGAAGAAGATCCTCCCCCTGCTCAAGCTGGCGCCGGGAGCCCCTTACCGGAAGGAGACCCTCCTGCGGGACGAGCAGACCATCAAGATGTATTACGGAAAAAGAGGGTTTCCGCCCGCTGATATTCACGACGACCTCAAGCCCGGCGAAGCTTTCCGGATTCTTCAGCCCCTGGAGGTCTACCACCCGGACCGGCACGAGGTGGAAGTCTCCTACCGCGTCCAGGAGGGGTTCCGCAAGCGCATCCGGAAGATCAACATCACGGGGAACCGGAACACCAAGGACGAGGTGATCCGCCGGGAGATCAGCCTTCACCCCGGGGACCCCCTGGACATGGTGGAACTGAACCGCTCCCTCTACAGGCTCGACGCTCTCCACTATTTCGAGGACAACCGGGGGGTCACCACGGTCCGGAAATCCCTGAAGTCCGTGCCCGGTTCCCCGGACGAGGTGGACCTGGACGTGCACGTCAAGGAGGGGAAGACGGGAAGCCTCCTCTGGTCGGCCGGGGTTTCCACCAACCTGGGGTTCTTCGGGAGGTTCACATTGCGAAGGAGGAATTTCGACCTTCTTCGGCCTCCCACCTCGGCCAATCCAGTGGAGGCGGTGAGCCAGATCCTGGACGGGCGGGCCTTCTACGGCGGCGGCCAGACCCTCATCCTGGACCTTCAGCCCGGAACCAGGCTGAACTTCTTCGATATTCGTTTCAAGGAACCGGACGTCTTCGGTCTCTACGAGGACCGGATCGGGCTGGACGTCTCTCTCTACAAGCGGTGGCGTTACTACAGGAACTACCGGGACGAAAGGCAGGGGGCCTACGTGGGCCTGAGCCGGCTCCTGAACTACAAGACCAGGGTTTCCTTCGGAATCCGCGACGAGTGGGTGGACGTGGGGGCTGTGGATTTCGACGCACCCTACACGGTCTGGGAGAGCGAGGGATTCACCCGCTTCCGGGAACTCTCCGCCGGGGTGCAGTTCAAAGACGTGGACGACGTCCTTCAGCCGGCCAAGGGGGGGAGTTGGGATCTCGAGGCGAGGAGCGGGGGCGGTCCCCTTGGAGGCACCCAGGACTACCTGGGCGCCTCCACGGAGGCCCAGCTCTACCTCCCGGTGCTCACCGACGGGAAAGGCCGGTTCCACGTCCTTTCCCTCAAGGCCGGAATGGACTGGAACCGGCCTTACGGGGACACCCAGGTTCTCCACGTCTCCAGGCGCTTCTTCCTCGGGGGAAGGGGGACGGTGCGGGGGTTCCGCTACAGGGGGGCCGGACCTTCCCAATTCGGGAATCCCCTGGGGGGGGAGGCGCGATGGCTCGCCTCGGCGGAATATCTCATTCCTCTTTTTTCCGTGATGCCTGAGCGGGGGGACCGCCAGATCGACATGGTCCGGCTGGTTCTCTTTTCCGACGCCGGCGGATTGGCCCGGGAGATCACGGACTCCGAACTCTGGGACGCCCGGGTAGGAATGGGTGTGGGCGTTCGGGTGCGGATCCCGGGTCTCTCCTTCCTGCCCATCGCCCTGGACCTGGGTTATCCCGTAGTGAAGCAGAGATCCGACCACACCCAGGTCTTCAGCATCATGCTGGGTCTCTATTGAGGAACTCCGCCCGGCCCGGTCCCTTGATTCCACCCCCCGGGCTTTTTTAGGATCCTGCCCTGGAAGGAGTTGGATCCGTGGAGAGGGAGCCAGGAGCCCGACGTGAAGAGGACGCAACGCACGATCCGGAGTGAAGTGGAATTTTCCGGGGTAGGTCTCCACCGGGGCAGGGAGGTCCGGGTGAGGATCAAGCCCGCGCCTCCGGATCACGGCGTGGTCTTCACCCGGGTCGACCTGGAAGACGCCCCCCAGATTCCGGCCAGCCCCGACAGCGTCCTGGTCAAGGAGAGGCGGACCTCCCTCAAACAGGGGCCCGCGGAAGTGGAAACGGTGGAGCACCTCCTGGCCTCCTTCAAGGGACTCATGGTGGACAACCTGGAGGTCGAGGTGGACGGGGAAGAGATCCCCGGCATGGACGGCTCCTGCGCTCCCCTGGTGGAGGTCCTGGAGAAGGCGGGATTCCAGGAGCAGAAGGCCATGGCCCGGTTCTTCCAGTTGAAGGAGCCTGTCTACGTCCGCGAGGGGAACCGTTCCATCGCAGCTTTCCCCGCGGAGGACGGCCTGACCCTGGAATACCACCTGGACATCCCGGGAGGGCCCAGGCAGGCCGTCTACTGGCAGTACGGCAGGGACGGCTTCGCCCGGGACCTGGCCCCGGCCCGCACCTTCTGCATGGAAGAGGAGGCGGAAAAGCTCAAGGAGGAGGGCCTGGGGCAGGGGGCCAACTACGGAAACACCCTGGTGCTCACCCGGGATGGAACCCCCCTGGAGAACGAACTGCGTTTTCCCGACGAGCCCGCCCGCCACAAGGTCCTGGACCTTCTGGGAGACCTGGCCCTTCTGGGGATGGATCTCGGCGCCCACGTGATCGCCCACCGGTCGGGGCACGCCCAGAACGTCAAACTTCTGCGGCGGATTTACGAGCAGGTCCAGGAAGCCGAGGCGTCCGGCGAATTCAGGCACGAGACCAGCATCGACATCCGGGACATCATGAAGCTCCTGCCCCACCGGTATCCCTTTCTCCTGATCGACAGGGTGGTGGAGCTGGACGGGTTCCGGCGGGCCGTGGGAATCAAGAACGTCACCATAAACGAGCCCTTCTTCCAGGGACACTGGCCGGAACAACCCATCATGCCCGGGGTCCTCCAGCTCGAGGCCATGGCCCAGCTGGCCGGGGTGCTCCTTCTCAGGAAACTGGAGAACACGGGGAAACTGGCCGTCCTCTGGTCCATCGACAAGGTGAAGCTGAGGGGCGCCGTGATCCCGGGGGACCAGCTCCGAATCGAAGTGGAGACGGTCCGGTTGACATCTTCTCTCTGTCACGTCAGGGCGAGGGCCAAGGTCAGGGGCAAGCTTGTGGCCGAGGCCCAGCTCAAGTTCACCCTCATCGAGGCTTGAGGAGGAGCCGGGAAGGGGCGCTGTTTTGGACCAGGACAAGCTCAGGGTATCCGTGATAGGGGTGGGCCACCTGGGGAAGGCCCACGCCCGGATTCTTTCGAACCTTCCAGGGGCGCGGCTGGTCTCCGTGGCGGACATCAAGGAGGACACCGCCCGGGAGCAGGGGGAGAAATACGGGGTCCCCTGGACCACGGACTTCCACGAGATCCCGGGGGAGCCCCAGGCCGTGTGCGTCGTGGTTCCCACGAAGGACCATTTCCGGGTGGCGTCCTGGTTCCTGGAGAAAGGCGTCCACGTCCTCGTGGAGAAGCCCATGGCCGGGACCCTGGAGGAGGCGGACCGACTCATCGAACTGGCCCGGGAACGGGGCCTGACTCTCCAGGTGGGCCACGTGGAGAGATTCAATCCCGTGCTCGCCGCGGTCCGGGAGATGGGAATCCGCCCCCGCTACATGGAGGCCCAGAGGGTGGCTCCCTTCACCTTCAGGTCCGTCGACGTGGGGGTCGTCCAGGACCTCATGATCCACGACCTGGACATCATCTTTTCTCTTACGGGAGGGGGCGAGGTGGTGGACGTGGAGGCATTCGGGGGGAGCGTCTTCACCGACAAGGAAGACCTGGCCACGGCCAGGCTCATCTTCTCCTCGGGGGAGGTGGCCCACCTCACCAC
>CAYQBW010000006.1:0-16437 GCA_964415725.1 uncultured Planctomycetia bacterium | reverse complement strand
CCCAAAGACGCCACCTTCCTCCCCTCCCAGGCCCGTCTTCCCGCCGGTATCATTGGACCGGCCGAGGAGGAATACTTCCCAGGAACCAGGATATCGAAAAGGCCATGAAAGAATTCATCTCCCACGACCGGTCCGAGGAAACACCGGAAGCCAAGGCCCGGTGGTTCCAATCCTTGACCCTTTCGGAGCGGATGGAGATCTTTTGCGAGATCACAGAATTGATCCTTTCCCTCAACCCCCGGGTCGCGGAGAAAAAAAATGCTGAACCGCCTTCAGGGCGTATTCGAATCCTTTCTCTCCCCGGGGAGGGGACCCCCTAAGGACCCTCCCGGAAGGGCTTTTCAGCCCCGGGCAGGGAAGTACCATGGGAGGGCCCCCGGAACCTCCGGTTTCCTCTACCGGGGCCCGCCGGGCCCCAGGAGGCGTCCCATGAAGCCGCGTCTTCTCCTTTTCTTCTTCCTTCCTTTCCTCGCCCCCATCCTCCCGGCCCAGACCTCTTTCCTTCTCAGGCTCTCTCCCAAGGTCACCTTCGCCGACGACATGAAGGCCGTGGTTCCCATGGAACTCACCAATACGGGCAAAGTCCCCCTCCGGTTCGCCGCCTCGAGCCTGAACCTCAAGTGGGGGCTCTCGGGCATGGTGGTCCCCCCGGGGATGACCCTCGGCCTTCCTCTTTCCACCTACTTCAGCCCGCCGGGCGCCTCTGCCGTGGTCCCCTCGGGCTACTTGACCAACACGGGCCCCTCCTTCGGCCTCTACCTGCCCGGCGGCCTCCTGGTCCACGTCAACGCCAATCCGCCCTCCAACGCCCCGGCCTACATGCGGTGCGCCCTCCACTTCGGAACGACCCCTTCCATCCTCCCCCCCACGGTCGCCCTTCCCGGGTCCAAGCTCGCCGCCAAGTCCGGAACCCCGGGAAAGATCATCTGGGCCGTAAGCTGGCGCCCGGGTTGGAGATACTACAAGACCATCAAGCAATACGTCGGGGCGCGGGGGGCATGCCTCGTGCTTTGCGGCAACCTGAAATCAGGCTCCACCTTCGTGACCAACGTCTTCGGCCCGGTCCGGGACAACTACCTGCTCTTCTGGTCCCGCCGCCAAAAAGGCCTCCCCACACCCTGGGGAAGGTATTTCCTGGACCCGGCCTCCACCATCTTCTTTTCCGCCGGCGCCATCGGAACCACCGGCGCGGGGCGGAACTGGTATACCGTCCCGCCCGGAATCCCACCCGGCGTGACCCTCTACATGCAGGGAATCGTCTTCCACCCCTCCCTGACCGGCTTCAAACTCACCAACTTCGCCCAGGTCACCTCGACCTGAAACCGAAAAAACAGTTTTTCACTGGATGGTAAACACCGCCTTCAGGGGGCCGACCTGGACGCGGAAGTCGCCGGGCTCGACGATCCACTCCATGTGGGGGCCCATGAACTTGAGGTCGTCGGGGGTGAGGGTGAAGCGGACGGTCCGGGTCTGGCCGGGATCGAGGGTGATCCGCCGGAAGCCCCGGAGGACCTTGACGTAGGGAACTACGCTGGCCTGGAGGTCCGAGAGGTAGAGCTGGACCACTTCGTCCCCCTTGCGGGAGCCGGTGTTCTTCACGTCCACCGAGACGTGGATGTTCCCGCCTGTGCCCTGGACCTTGGGATCGACCTGGAGGTTGGAATACTTGAAGGTCGTATAGCTGAGCCCGTGGCCGAAGGGGAAGAGAGCCCCGGAGACGCGGTTCCTTCCGGGAGAATGAGAGGCAGGCCTATGGGGGAAACAGTAGGGAATCTGTCCCACCGTCTTCGGAAAGGTCACGGCCAGCCTGCCGCCGGGGTTGTAGTCCCCGAACAGCACGTCCGCCACGGCCCTTCCCCCCTCCTCGCCCGGGAACCAGGCCTCCAGGATGGCCGGCACGTTCCGGGCGATCCAGTTGATGGAAAGGGCCCGGCCGTTGAGGAGCACCACCACCGTGGGCGTGCCCGTGCTCACCACCGCCTTGGCCAGCTCCCTCTGGTAGCCCGCAAGATCCAGGCTCGTCCTGGACCGGCTCTCCCCCACGAGCGACGTATTCTCGCCCAGCACCAGGATCGCCACGTCGGCCTTCTCCGCCGCCTTCCGGGCCTCTTCGATCCGGGCCGCGTCCTTGCCCTGGGGAGGCTCGGGAAGGATTTCACTCAAAGGATAGCGCTTGTCCTTGATGTCGCAGCCCTTGACGTAGATCACCTTGGTGCCCTTGGAGACCTTTTCCCGGATCCCCTGGAGGACGGAGACCATTTTCGCCCCCGAAGGACCGTAACCTCCGAGAACCCGGCTCTTGGCGTCCGCGTTGGGCCCGGCCACGAGGATGGTCTTCACCTCCTTCTTCAGGGGAAGGAGGCCGCCCTGGTTCTTCAAGAGAACCATGCTCTCCAGGGCGGCCCGGTAAGCCAGCTTCCTGTGGGCCTCGCAGTGGAGGATCCGGTCGCTCTCTTCGGGATGGGAGACGAAGGGCCGGTCGAAGAGGCCGAGCCAATACTTGACCCGGAGCACGTCCCGGACCCTCTCGTCGATCACCTTCATGGGGATCTTCCCCTCCCGCACCAGCTCCCGCGCCGGAAGGATGTAGTCCTCGGGCTTGGTGAAGGTGGTCCGTACGTTCAGACCCCCGAGAATGGAAAGCCGGACGGCGTCCTTGTAGTTCACCGCCACGTGGTGCTTGCTCCAGATGTAGCGGACGGCGTCGCTGTCGGAGACCGTATATCCCCGGAAGCCCCACTTCTGCCTGAGCAGGTCGATCAGAAAGAAGGTGGAGGCCTCGATGGGCATCCCGTCGTAGTCGTTGTAGGAGACCATGGTCCCTAGGGCCCCGCCTTCTGTGAAGGCCGCACGGAAGGGCGCCAGGTAGACCTGGAAAACCTCCCTCGGCGTGGCGTGGGGGGCCGTCCGGGCCCGGCCGTCCCGCCCTCCCTCGGGAATTCCGTATACGCAGTAATGCTTGGGCGTGGAGACCACCCCGTTCTCCTGGAGCCCCTTCACCATGGCCACACCCAGCCGGGAGGCGTGGTAGGGGGATTCCCCGTAGTTCTCCTCCACCCGGCCCCACCGGGGATCCCGGGCCATGTCCAGGATGGGAGCGTAGACATTGGTATATCCCAGCGCCCTCGCCTCCCGGGCTGTCACGGCCCCCACCTGGTAGATCAGGTCCGCGTCCCACGTGGCCCCGAGGCCGCACTCCTGGGGAAAGCATGTGGCGCCCCGGGCGTGGAGGCCGTGGATCCCCTCGTTGGTGAAGTCCACGGGAATCCCGAGCCGGGTCTTTTCGATGAACCACCGCTGGATGGTATTGATCGCTTCGGCGTGCTTGGAAGCCGGAAGGTCGTATTCGGTATGGGGCCTTCCGTCGAACTGCTGGTCGATGTTGGCGATCCCGTCCTTCCAGACCCGCCCGAACCACTTCTCCGTCGGCATCTTGTCCTTCAGGACCTTGCCGAAGCCGTAGAGCGTGGCGAGCTGGCAGGTCTTCTCCTCCAGGGTCATCCGGGAGAGGAGATCGTCGATGCGCTTTTCCACGGGCAAGGAAGGATCCTCGTAAGGATCCTTCTTCCCGTTCTTGTTCAGGTCGATCCATCCATCGTGGTAGATCGTGGGCCCTCCCTGGGCGGAAAGGGAGGAAAGGAAGTTTCCGGAAAAGACGCCGGAGAAGAGCCCGGCCGCGGCGAGGCCCGCAAGGAAGATCCTGGATCGCATGTCTTCACTCTCTCGTCATCTGGGACAGGGAAAGAAAGCGGGTGGAAGTCCGGGGGCCGGGCATGTTACCCGGCCGCCCTGCCCGGGAAAAGGAGGAAGAAGCCCGCCCACCGGAAGGGGCCGCATGATCGCCCCTCAAGCCGGGGAAAGGAACCCCCCGTCAGGCCCGGGCCTGGTTCCCCCCCTCCAGGACCTACATCTCTTCCTCCCGCAAGACCCGGAGGACCGGTTTCAACCTTCTCTTCTCCCCCTTGTAGGCCAGGGCGGGCCGGCCCACGACCAGGACCGCGTGGACCGTCTCTCCGGGCCGCAGTCCCAGCCACCGCCGGATTCTCTTCTCCCGCTTCGCCGCCTCCACGGCGTAGCCGACAAGACAGGTCCCGAGCCCCATGGAATGGGCCGCCAAAGTCATCCAGCCCGCCGCCAAGAGCGCGTCCTCCCCCGGGCAGGAGGCCCCTGGGAGGCTACCGATCACCAGGGCCGCCGGGGCGCCGTGGAAGAGCCGGTCCCGGCCGGTCTCCCTCCACTCGGCCAGGGCCTTTTGAACCATGGGATAGTATTCGCGGTAGTATTTCCCCAGCTCCCCGCCGGCGAAGAGCCGGGAATAGGCGCGAAGAAGGGGATTCCGGGCCATCCGGTTGACCTTTTGGTAGAACTCCGCCACCAGCCGTCCCAGCTCGATCACGCGCCCTCTCTCCGGGAGAATCGTGAAGGTCCACTTCTGGCTGTTGGTGCCCGTCGGCGCGGTAGTCCCGATCCGGACCAGGTCCTCCAGAAGGTCCAGGGGGACGGGCTCGTCCTTGTAGGCCCTGCAGGAGAAGCGGGTCTTCATGAGCCCGACCAGGTCCGCCGGATCCAGGGAGGGAGGAACCCTGGGAGAAAGAGTCTCAAGCTCCAGGACCGAGGGATCCAGGCCCTCCACGGTCACCGCCCCTCTCGGGCAGACCGCCTCGCAGTGCCCGCACCAGAGGGATCTCTCCCCCACGACCTTCGCCTTCCCCCCCTCCAGGGCCAGCGTATCGGAAGGGCAGACCCTGACGCAGAGTCCGCAGCCGTCGCAGAGAGCCTCGTCGATCCTGGTCGTTACGGGCCGCATGGAAGTTCCTCCTTTCATCGGAAGAAAACATCCTACACTCCCCCTATCGCAACAAAAGCCCGAGCCCCAGAAGGACGAGGAGGACGCTCACCAGGCGGCGGAACGTAGTTTCGCTCATGCGGATGTGGACCCGGTTTCCAAGCCAGGCCCCGAGGGCCACGGCGGGGAGGACGGCCAGGGAGGACCAGATCCGGGGGGCCGTGACCAGGCCCCCGGCCAGGTAGGAGGGAGTCCGGACGAGAGTGGTGAAGAAGAAGAGGGCCATGAGGTTTCCCCGGAAGACGCTCTTCGCCGCCCCGGAGAGCTGGTAGTAGAGGATGACCGGCGGCCCTCCCGTGCCGAAGAGCCCCGCCAGGATCCCCGAGGAGAGTCCCACGGGAAGGCCGGTCCAAGGCGGAAACCGGAAGGACTTCCCTGCCGGCACGAGGAGGAAGGCCAGGCCCGCCGCCATGAGAAAGACCGCCAGGTAGAGAAGGAGAAAGGAGGGATTTCCGAAACCCAGAAGCCAGGTGCCGGCGGGAACCCCGAGCAGGAGGCCCAGGGCCGCCAAGGTCACCCCTTTCCATTGGACCATCCGCCAGGAGGAGGCCACGACGGAAAGCTCCACGGGGATGTTCACCAGGAGGAGGATCACCACCACGTCCCTGAGCCCGTCCATGACGAGCGCCATGAGCCCCACGGCGATGAGCCCGGAGCCGAAGCCGAAACTCACGTAGACCCCCTCCGCCAGAACCAGGATCAGACAGGCCCCGAGCCACTGGGGAAGGGAGTCGAAGACCAGGGGGACGCCGAGGACGGTCATTGGACTCCCGGCGAGACCTTGACCGTCCAGGCGTATTTACAGGGAGGCTGGGAGCGAACCTCTTTGGGAATCATCACCGCGAACCCCTCCTCCTTGGGTTTCCACTCCAGGGGTTTTTCGTATCCCAGCAGGGTGACCCGGGCCCCCGCGGGGGGACGATGGGAGGAGAGGGTGATCTCGGAGGGAGGGGCCTTCTCGCCGGGTCCGGCGAGATAGACCAGGTAGAGGGAACCCTCCTTGCCGCGGGTGAGGCGGATCTTGCCCTCGCCGTAGGGCGCGACGGCCCTGGTCCCGTAGATGGCCTCGCCGTTGACCTTCATCCAGGCGCCGATCCCGGCCAGCCTGTCGTAGGCCCCCTTGGGCCAGCGCCCGTCGGGCCCGGGGCCGATGTTGAGGAGCAGGTTTCCCCCCTTGGAGACGATCTCCACGAGCATGTGGACCAGCTTACGCACGGGCTTGAACTTCTCCTCCGGCGAATAGGACCAGCTCCCCCCCATGGTGATGCAGGACTCCCAGGGGTAGGGCAGGGCCTTCTTGGGGATCCGGTTTTCGGGGGTGAGGTAGTTCTGGTAGGGACCTGGGACGGCCCGGTCCACCACGATGAGGTCGGGCTGGACGGCCCGGATCTTCTTGACCAGCTCGCCCAAGCGGATGTCCAGGCTCTGGATCCGCATGTATTTCCGGCCCATCCGCGCCCTGGCCCGGGCGATCTCCGCCTTGCTCATCTTCCGCACCCAGCCTCCGTCGAGCCAGAGGATGTCCAGGGGGCCGTAGCGGGTGACGAGTTCCATGATCTGGCCATGGGTATACTGGACGAACTTCTCCCATCTCCCCGGATAGCGGGTGACGTCGTAGTTGGGATACCTGTCGGGCGTGGCGAAATAGGGCCACCAGTAGTAGGGGCTGTGCCAGTCGGGCTTGGAGAAGTATGCCCCGGTCCAGAAGCCTTCCTTGCGGAAGGCCGTGAAAATTTCCTTGGCGATGTCCGCCCTGGGGTTCTTGCTGAAGGGACACTCGGGGGAGGTCACCTTGTAGTCGGTGAGCTTGGTGTCGAACATGCAGAACCCGTCGTGGTGCTTGGTGGTGAAGACCACGTATTTCATGCCCGCCGCCTTGGCCGCCCGGGCCCACCGGGCGGGATCGAAGTGCACGGGATCGAAGGTCTTCTTCAGGGCCTCGTAGCGCTTCTTGTATTCGCAGTAGTTCTCCATCTTCCTCCGGCACCAGGGCTCGTCTTCCGAGCAGAGGGACCAGGACTCCACGATCCCCCACTGGCTGTAGGTGCCCCAGTGCATGAGGAGCCCGAACTTGAGGTCCCGCCACTTCTCGAGTTTCTTTCGCACGATCGGGCTCGGGTCGGGAACATACTGGGCCCCCGCCCGGGAGGGCCCGGAGAAGAAAAGGGAAAAGAAAAAAAGGAGAAAGGACCAGCCTTTACTCATGCGATGCCTCCTTTCCGGGGGATCATGCCGGGAAAGGAGGAAGAAAACCAGAATCCCTCCCGGGGGGGCGCTCCGCCTCTCTTAGAGTTCTTTCCCGAGAAAAGCCCGGAGCAGGGCCTTCCGGACCCTTCCGAAACGTTCCGGGTCCCGGGTGTAGTCCGTGAAGGTGCGGACCACGCTCCGGGCCAGGATGTGGGCCCGGGCCGGGTCCTTGCGGGCAAGAAGTGTCAGGAGTTCGTAGTCCTCGATTCCGTCGCGCATGGCCTCGTTGCGGATGGAGTCGATCACCTCTCCCTTCCAGGGATAGACGATCCAGGCGTCGCCCGGGGGAAGCCAGTTCCCTTTTCCGTGGGGCGGCTCGAGCTGGTGGAGGGGATCGCCCCGCCACTGGTTGTATCCCCAATGGAGAAACCCGGTGAAGCCCCACTTGTAGACGATCCACGGCAGGATCCGGGTCTTGATCAGAGGATAGTCCACGAGCCGGTTGGGATACTTCCCGTTGGGAAAGAGGCAGGTGTAGATCCACACTTCCTTCCCCATGCCGAGGCGCCGCATCAAAAGGGGCAAGGATTTCTCGAACCGCCCGAGCTGGGGCACCCAGACATCGCAGTTCTTTTCGAAGAAGGTGTAATCGTCCCGGACGTCCAGGGCCTCCATGATCTTGAATTCGGGGGCGAACTCCCGGATATAGCCCGCGATGGTCCCGTAGGCCTTGAACATCCACCGGGCCGGCTCGTCGGCGATGTGGATCCGGAAACGATCCAGGAGGCCCTTCCGGGCCAGGTGGTCCCGCAAGGCGCCCAGGAAGACCCGGTAGCCTTCACGGGCCGCCGGATCGCCCGGGTCCAGGGAGACCGCCCGGACCTTGCCCTTCTCCACTTTCCAGATCCTGGCCTGGATGCCCGCTCCCTTGCCCCGGATCCTCCTGGCGATGGGCTGTCCCTCGATCCAGATCCTCCTCGGCCCTCCCCGGGGACGGGAAAACTCCTTCACCCAGGCGTCGAAAAGGGTGAAGTCGAAGCCCAGCTTCCCGTCCTTCCTTACGTATGGCCGGATCAGAGGCTCCTTCAAGGGGGTCCAGAAGTAGTTCTGCCTGTGGGCCCACATGCTGTCCGCCAGAAGCCGCACTGTCTTCCACCAGCCCGGGCTTCCCGGCCGGGCCTTCCCGGCCGGGCCTTCCCGAATCCCAGGTAGGAGGGCCGAACAGAGAACCAGTTGGTGAGGCGGAACTTCCCGTCCTGGGGGACAGTGACGGGAAAGACCCGGAGCGCCAGGGAAAGGCTGAAAATTTCTCTGCCCTGTTCGGCACGGAGGGTGAGGAGGGTCTCCCTCGTCCCCGGCTTCGTCCCCTCTGGCACGCGCACATCCACCCAGAAACTCCGGGTCCGGCCTGGTTTCAGGTCTATAGTATTCACGGGAAAGAGGGGGTCGGGCAAGTCCGCCGGAGGAAGGGCGACTTTCTCCTCCTTGGGGGTCCAGCGCGTGCCCTTGCGGACCGGCACGAGACCCACGGCGCGGATTCCCGGGACCAGGCCCTTTTCGAAGGGCCGGGCCCGGAGAGTCACCCGGAGGGGAACTTCCGAGCGAAGCGCCAACTGGATCGCCTCCACCTCCCCCCGGGCCGCCTCGATCCTCCCTTCTCCCTGGGACCCTCCCGGAAGGCTGGAAGTGAGGACCTGCCGGACCGGCGAGACCCACCAGGCCTGGAGACCTGCCTTGGGAGAAGAGCTTTTTCCCTGGCCCGGAACAAAACCGGCCGGGAGGAGAAAAACCGCCAGGAGCCACGGGAATTCCATGGCTCCATCTTAAAGGGATTCCACCCAATCCCCCCAGGTGTTGGTGAACCTCCAGGTCGAGAGGGGGGCCTTGGGACCGGGAAGGACCAGGCCCTGGAGGTAGAAAGGGGCTCCCCTGAGGGCCGGGTCGGCGGGAAGAGTGAAAACCAGGGAGGTCCGGGCCCGGCCCGCCGGGATGGTGAGGGGCGCCAGGGGAAGAGTCCTTCCCGGGGCGAGCCCGAAGAATCCGAAAGGCGCCAGGAAAACCATGCCCGGCGCGGGGGCCAGGAAGGGGAGGACCACCCGTGGCCGGTTCGCCGCGGGCGTCCACGCGTAAAAATCGACCCTTTCCGGCCGGCCCGGGAAGGAGACCCAGGGAAGGTGGACCTGCCGCAGGGTATTGAGAAAGACGTGGACCCCTCCGTAGCCGCCGTCCATGAAGTCCAGGTCCCCGTCGCGGTCCAGGTCCCGGAGGACGATCGTCTCCGAGGAGGTCGGCGTTGCGGGGAACATGCCCGCCGGGGCGTCGGTGAAACGGCCCTTGCCGTCGTTCAGGAGAAACCGGTTTCCCGCCTTTGGGCCCCAAATCTGCCCGAAACCGAAGGAATTGCCCACCACCAGGTCCGGGTCGCCGTCCCCGTCCAGGTCACCCATGGCGAGAGAGACGGTCCATTCCTTTCGGGCGGGAAGATGGCCGAAGGTCGCATCGGTAAACCTGCCCTTACCGTCGTTCAGAAAGAGCCGATTCTGCTCTGGAGTATTCCCATGGTTTCCGGTGAGGAGATCCGGGTCCCCGTCACCGTCCACGTCCCGGAGAAGAAGGGTCTGGCAATGGAAATTCCCTTGCTGGATCCAGGCGGACGTATCCCTCGTGAAGATCCCTCTTCCGTTGTTCCGGAAGAGGAACAACCCGCTTTTCCAATCCGCCCCCACCAGGTCCTGGTCGCCGTCCAGATCCACGTCGTCCACGGCAAGGTCGGTTATCCGGGTCGGGAGGGCCCCCGAGACCTGGGTGGAAGTGACGGGAAGATCGGGCCCCTTTCCCCTGTTGAGATAGAGAGCGAGACGGCCGACGCTTCCCACTCCCCACACGAAAGCCCAGAGGTCGGGGTCTCCGTCCCCGTCGATATCGCTGAAGCGGACCCTTCGCATGGTGACCCCGGGATACAGGTTGCGAATGGACAGGCGGCCCTTTCCGTCGTTTGCCTGGAGCATCACCCTCCCTGTGTTGAACAGGAAGAAGGCGTCCAGGTCCCCGTCGCGGTCCACGTCCCCCAGCAGGACCTGCCACGTGGGCCTGGCCGTCGAGGGGAAGGACCCGGGGAACCTTCCTCTCCCGTCGCCGGGAATCACCCCGTGGCCCAACTCGTCTCCCAGGACCAGGTCGACCTTTCCGTCGCCGTTCATGTCGCCAAGGGCGAAGTTATAGAATAGAGCATTCTCCGGCAAGAGCAGCCGCCGGGCCGGAACGAACCTCCCCTTGCCGCGCCCAAAGAGGAGAACCGTCCCCTCCCGGGTGGGCACGAACAGATCGGGAAGCTTGTCCCCGTCCACGTCCCGGAAGAACAGGGGGAGAGTATCCCATGTCCCCGCGAAGCCGGAAAGCTTCCAGGGAGTCGCCGAAAACCCTCCTTTCCCGTCGTTTATGAAAAACACGATCCCCAGCTGGACCGAGTAACTCACCCAGACATCCAGGTCTCCGTCGCCATCCACGTCGTCCAGCCCGTAATTATCAATGCTCCTGGAGACGTAGACGATCGTGGAAGTCTTGGTGAACATCCCCTTTCCGTCGTTCCGGAAAAGGTAGAGCCAGGAGTTCTCGACCACCATGAAATCCAGGTCCCCGTCGCGGTCCACGTCGCCCGTTTTCAACATGAACCCATGGGAACCCGGAACCCGGCCGGCCGTGGCGTCCTTGAACCTCCCCTTGCCGTCGTTCTGGAAGAAACGAATTCCTTTCGAGCGCGTCTCCACCAGGAGATCCAGGTCCTTGTCGCCGTCCAGGTCGGCCAGGTAACCCGTCACGGAGTAGGCCCACATGGAGGGAATGCGGCCCTTGGTCCCGAAAGTGAACTTTCCCTTCCCGTCGTTCAGGAGAAGCTGGTTCTGCCCGAAGTCGATCGTCACCAGGTCCAGGTCGCCGTCCCCGTCCACGTCGCCCAGCAGGGCCTTCCTGGTGGCGTCGTGGTCGCCCGGGAGGTTGGTGGAGGAGGCGTCGGTGAACCGCCCCTTGCCGTCGTTCAAGAGCAGAACCGAGGGCGCCCCCTTGACGAAAGCCGAGTCCGAGACCCCAACGACCAGGTCCAGGTCCCCGTCGCGGTCCACGTCCCCCGCGGCCACGGAGGTGATCCAGGGGTAGTAGATCCGGGGAAGGTTTACCCCCGAGACGTCCCGGAACGTCCCGGTCTTTTCTTTCAAAAAGAGGAGAAGGCGGTTGCGGGTGGCTTCCACCAGGTCCACAAGCCCGTCCCCGTCCACATCCGCCCAGGCGTGGGAGGTCACGGCGCCCCACCTGGGGGGAAGAATCCCCTGCCCCCCTTCGATGAGAAGAGGGAGAGCGGACTGGGCAGGCAGGATTCCTCCGGCAAGGAGGAGGAAAAGAGGGGCGAAAAACGCCGGGACAGGATTCTTCACGGTCTTGCTCCTTCTTCTGGGCCGGGTTCACTCCAAGGGCTTGTGACGGAAGAAACCCTATTGAAGGCCTCTCTCCCACTCCCGTCAATCCCCCCCCAGGCACGAGAGGAGCGGAGATCAGCCGATGGGGGTTCCTTCCAGGAGCTTCCAGCAGAAGAGCTGCATCCGGGGCAGGTGGAAGGGGCCTTTCCAGTGGTTCCCCTTGAGGGGAACGGAGATACTTCCGTCCCGGTGGAGGTAGCCGAACCACTCGCCGTATTCGGGGTCCGGGAAGTGAGCGTAGGACCAGTCATGGACCAGGCGGTGCCAATCGGCGTACTTCTTCTCCCCCGTGAGCTTCCAGGCGTAGAGGGTGGCGAGAACCGCCTCGTTGTGGGGCCACCAGAACTTCATGTCCTGCCAGTATTCCTGCACGGGCAGACCCTTGACGTCCCGGAAGTAGAGGATGCCTCCGTATTCCTCGTCCCACCCCCACTTCCACATCCAGTCCAGGATGGTCGTCCCCGTCCGGACCAGCTCGGGGTCCCCGCCCCGGAGAAGGGCCTCGTGCAGGATGAACCAGGCAGCCTCGATCCCGTGGCCGGGGGTGATCAGCCGGCCGTCGAAGTGATCCAGGAATTCCCCCTCGGGTGTCACCGTCTCCAGGAGGGCCTCGAACTCGGGCTTCATGAAGTCCCGGCGGATCTCTTCGATATACTGATCGATGTACTTCGTATACCCATCGTCTTCCAGGGCGTCCCGGAGCACCTGGGCCGTGGCGATCAGGATCATGGGAAGGCCCAGGCCCTTGGTCCGCCTGGTCCCGGGGATCAGCTTGGGCTCCAGGAACCCCGGCGTGGCAGAATAGCGGAGCACCAGGTCGAAGAGCTCCCGGGCCCGGCCGGCGGCTTTCTCGTCCCCCGAAACCTTGGCCCAGGCCGCGAAGGCGATGGCCCCGAAGGTCTCGGTGAAGAGGTAGCGGCGCTTCCTGAGCGGTTTTCCCTCCCTGGTGAGAAGAAAGAACATCCGCCCGTCCGTATCGAAGGCGTGCCTTTCCAGGAACTCGATCCCCAGCCGGGCCGCCTCCATCCACTCGGCCCGCTTCTCCACCTTGTCGCAAAGAGTGGAGAGGAGCCAGGCGAACCTCCCCTGGGGCCAGACGGCCTTGTCCGTGTCCAGGACCGAGCCGTCCCGGTCCAGGGCCACCACGTAGCCCCCGTATTCACGGTCCAGGGCGTGATTCAGCCAGAAAGGAAGCGTGTCTTCCAGGAGTCCGTCCCTGTAGATCCGGGCCAGCTCCTCTTCCCTCGACTTGTCCATGGGAACTCCTCGCCTCCTTCCTCCCCCAGGTTCGGGTCAGCCCGGGTCAGAGCTTCCAGGCGCGGGCGAAGGCCTTGAAACTTCTGTCGAAGGTGCGCTCTACCTCGGGAGGGAAACAGCAAGCCGGAAGCTCCTTCATGGCTAGGTGGTAGCGCAGGCAATCGCAACAGACGCCTTTCTTCGAGCAAGGCTCGTAGGTGCAATTGCATCCCTTGAGGTTCTTGTCCTTCTTGCACTCCATGGCCACCTCCTGGTCTTTGGAAAAGATGATGGAGCCCGAAAGCTTATAGAAGCGCCGCCCCTTGGTTCCAACCTGAACCCGGCGGAAGAGCAAGTTTTCTTCTCCTTCTCCCCCTTGGTTTTCTTCTCTTCCCGGTAGACCCCCTGGTCCTTCAGGCGCAGGGGAACGGGGAAGGGCCCGGCCCGGATGACGGCAATCAGCCTTTCCAGCTCCTTTCTCTCGAACCCGCCGGACCCCTTGGTGAAGATCCCCGCCCCGGGCAGACCCTCCTGGATGGTGGCAGCCGTCACGCCCACACCCCATACCAGGCCGGCCATGCAATGCCGGGCGTTTGCTCCGGTCCATTTCCAAAAGGCCTTCCCCGCTTGCTTTTTCATCCTGAAATAGAGAGCAGGTTTCCCATGGAGATCGGGAACGACCTTCAGCGAAGAAGGATCCAGGTCGGCCGAAGTGAACCCCCGGATGTCCATCCTGAGAGGAAGGAAGGCCCAGAAGACTCCTTTCTTCTCTCCCTTCTTCACGAACGGGACCGCCGAAGAAGGAAGGCCGTATCCCTTGCCCGCGGTAAAGGGCGCCCACCTGATCCGGGCGCCTCCCTTGGGTCCTCCCCTTTCCACCGGGAGGCGGTTGAACCGGCCCACGTAAAAGGGGTCCTCCGCCGCGCCGGCCCGGTTCTTCGGATCCTGGAGCCATCTTTGGAGCCTGGCCTTTTCCCCGCCCGGATCCAGGTCCCCCGCCTTTTGGTCCAGCACGATCCGGAACTCCAAGGGCTCCCTCTCCAGGAGATTCCTCACCCGGGAAAGGATTCCGGCTTCTCCGGCATGGACATCGATCCTGATCCCCCTTCCAAGGATATAGACCTCCGTCCCAGCCCCATCCAGGAACTTCAGCCTCTTCCGGGCGATCTCGACGGTTTTCTCCAGGGTCTTGAAAAAGTTCGCTCCCCTTCCTCCAGCGCTCTCCTTTTTTTTTCTTCCGAAAACCAGGCCGTAATCCAGCCAGGACGTCGCGGCGGACGAGGAGCGTTTCCCCTTCTCCAGGACCGCCTTCTGCGGCCGGGCCGAAATCGAAAAAAAGAGAAAGACGGGAAGGACCAGGCACAACCTCATGAGAAAAACTCCTTCCGGATCCAGGATCATTTCCTCCCGGGTTTTCCCGGGCGACATCCCTCTCAGGGTCTCAGAAAGTTAGGGCCTTGAAAAGAGAGGAGCCCTTTCCCCGGCGTTTTCCCTCCTGAAAGGCGCTCTCGTTCGGGACGGCTCTCTCCACAGGGGGAAATACGAACCCACAGCCCGCCGGCGCAGGTTCCCTGGAGAAGTGGAGAGCCCGCCGTCCACCTTCCTTCCTGGAGAATCCAGCCCCCCATGGACGAGTTCACCCACCTGGTCCTCACAGGGTCGCAGGCACCCCCCCAGGCGCAAACCCCGGCACCACATGGAGCTCCCGGCCTTCCGGGAAGCCCTGGAAAAAGGCGGGGCCATTCTCCCGATCCCAGCCCACTTCCCGGCCCAAGGGCCCCCAGGATCCTCCCTCCCACCAGGGGGATCCCTTTGACCTGCCCACGCCCCATTTCCTACAATGAATCTTCCCCGGACAAACCGGATCGCCACGAGGCGCATCTCCTTGCCGAAGAAGAAAATCTTGTCCTTCCTCGCAGCCTTCCTCCCGGCCGGGCTTCTCCCGGCGCAGGGGATTCTTCTTCCCTCACCCGCGCCGATCGGGGTCTTCAACCGGAAGATCCGGGTCCTCCTGGACTCCTCCACGGGCGGAATCCTCCAGGTGACCAACCTGGCCCAGGGCGTCGAACTCATCCAGGGCCGCCATACAAGTACTCCTTGGCGGATACATATCAAGGGGGGACTCCAGCCGGGCCCGAAGAACTTCCTTTATTGCTTCCGGAACGACTCGAAAGGGAAACACCTCCATCTCCACTGGACCACCACGGTCCCCGGCCTGGCCGTCCGGGCCGTGGTTTCGGCCCTGAACGACGGGACCCTCACCTTCGAATCCGCAGTCCAGGCTTCACGGGGAACCCCGGAAATCTCCTACTTCGAATACCCCATCCTCTCGGGAATCGGAAACCTGGGCGGAAACGGCGCGGACGTGACCCTCGTCCATCCCGTGGCCACGGGGTATTCCATCCGGGACCCGGTCCGGAACGCCCCGGGCCTCCCCCTCTCCTATCCCTACCCGGAGGCTTTCCACGGCTGCGCCCTCCAGGTATGGAGCTATACCGCCCGCTCCAAGGGAGGATTTTCCCTGGAGGTCCATGACTCCCTGGCCACGGCCAAGGCCTTTCCCTGGACCGCCCGCAAGGATGGTCTCCTGGAGACCCGGGTCCGCTGGTTTCCCTGGGACGCAGGGCCCGGAAAGGGGATGGACCTCTCGGGGATCCCCGTGGTGATCCGGGCAAACGGGGGCGGCGGATGGGAGGAAGCGGCCGCCGCCTACAGGTCCTGGGCGGAAAAACAATCCTGGTGCGCCCGGGGCCCCCTGTGGAAACGGCCCGCCTGCCGAAGAATCCGTTGGCTCGAGGACACGGGGCTGGCCACCCTGGGGATCTCCCTCCAGGATCCCGCCCAGGAACGGCTCTTCTCCATCTACAGGACGTATACGGGCCTCCATGTCTTTCACATTGGAGGCTTCTGGTGGGCCGGGGGAAAACCCGGAGTGGAATGGTACGGCGGATACCGGGGCTGGCAGGACTCCCGCCTCAGGAAGGAAAACCTGGCGGCCGCCTCCCGGGACGGCGACCACGCCGCCCTCTGGCTCTTCGACCTCTTCTTCATGAAATCCGCCCCCTCCTGGATCTGGAAGGTCCTGGGGGACCCGGTTTCCCCGTGGAAATCCTACGCTGTTTTCCCCCCCAGCCCTCCCCGGGGGCCCTTGCGGTTCATGTGCCCCGCCACCAGGGCCTGGCGGGACTTCCACGCCTGGCGTGAAGCACTCCTCCAGGACCTCTACAATCCGGACGCATTCTATTTCGATATCGGGCCCTGCGTGGCGCCCCTGGGATGCGAGGACACCTCCCACGGCCACCCCAAGGGGAAGGGGAGGTGGATGGTTCAGGCCACCCGCGACATGCTCATGGGTGGAAGGATCCCGCCCGGGAAACACCGGGCCCGCCCCAGGGCCCACGGCACGGAACTCATGTCCGAGGTCTACCTGGACCTCTTCGACTTCTACTACGCCCGCGCCGGGGGAGGCCCCCTGGGCATGCTGGAAATGGAGGCTTTCAGGAAGGGAATCCTCGCCGGGTGGGCCAGGAAGGTTCCCCTCTTCACCTTCGCCTACCACGAATACGGACCTGTCCGCCTGGACGGGAACCTCAAGCTCGCCCACGAGCTGGGAGAACTCTTCTACTGGTCCTCGGGGCGGGTTTTCATCTGGGGCGGAATTCCTCTCCTGGACATGAGCCTCTCCGCCGCGGCGACCCC
>CAYQBW010000005.1:0-17134 GCA_964415725.1 uncultured Planctomycetia bacterium | reverse complement strand
TCTTTATCGCCTCCCTGGCCTTCGAAGAGGGAGGCGGCCCTTTCCTGGGCCTGGACCGCCTGGGGATCCTGGCGGGCTCCTTCCTCTCCGGAACAGCCGGTTTCCTGGTGTTGCGCCACGGCCTTTCCGGAAGAGAATGAGTCTTACCCCGGAGCGCCGGGAACGTCCCCTCCAACTCCTCGAACCCCGCCCCGGAGCGGGTTGACCCGCCCGTGGAAAGGGGGAGAATGAAATTTCCGATTTCCTTTCTTCCCCCGGGAAGCGGACAAGAAAAGGAGTCTTGCTATGCCATCCTCCCATCTCCGGGGATTTCCGGTCCTTCCCGCCTTTCTCTTCCTTTGCGCCCTTCTCCCGGCCCAGGCCCGCCCCCCTCTCTTCCAGCCCATGGGGAAATTCCCCATTCCCTTTTCGGACTGTCCCGGCCTGGACATGGCCGTCGGGGACGTGGACGGCGACGGAGACCCGGACCTCCTGGAATACAGTTACCGGCACGACCCCTCGGACCGCACGATCTTCCTCTTCCTGAACCGCGGCCGGGCCCTCTTCGACCTCGCGCCACCCGGCTCCATCCAGGGGGTCCCGAAGGATTCCATCCTCTACGCCCTCTTCCTGGACGTGGACGGGGACAAGGACCTGGACCTGGCGATGGTGATGGAGAAATCCCTGTATACCACCTCCGAGGAATACCTTGCGATCCTCCTCAACGATGGAAAGGGCCGTTTTCGATTCCATTCGAAATTTCCCGCCCCCAACGCTTTTTGTTCCGCCTTTTCCGGGGACCTCGACAAGGACGGCGACCAGGACGTCCTGGTTTTCACATCGATGGGAGGAAGGGACCTCAGGCCCTTGATCTTCATCAACGACGGAAAGGGGAATTTCTCCGAGGAAAGCGCCGGGAGAATTCCCTCCTGCATGTCCCCCTACGGATCGGGGGCCCTGGGCGACTTCGATGGAGATGGAGACCTGGACATCGTCGTGGGAAGCGAAAAGAGCGACCAGCTCTTCCTCAACGACGGGCAGGGAAGATTCACCGAGGACGCGGCTTTCCGGGCCCTCGCTCCTTCCAGGCCCGCGTCTTCCTATTTCGCCTGCGACTTGGACCGGGACGGGGACCTGGATCTCTACGCCGATTACTGGTGGGAAAAGGGATGGTTCTTTCTCAACGACGGAAAGGGGAGATTCACCCTCTCCTCCAAGGACAAGCGGGGACTCTCCAAGGGAGCCGCCCTCTTCATGGACGTGGACGGAGACGGCGATCCCGACGCGATCACGGGGTATAAAGACGACATCCTCTACTTGAACGACGGAAAAGGCCGGTTCCAAAAGGCCCCGCCGTCCTTTCTCACCAGAAGAGGCCCCGACTTCTACGGGGTCACCGGCGCCGACCTGGACGGCGACGGAGACGGGGACCTGGTCTTCACGGCCCCTTACTGGCCCAACCAGCTCTACCTGGGGGACGGCAAAGGAAGGTTTCTCGAGGCCGGGGCCCTGGCGTGGAACGCCCCCAGCACCAGGGAAAGGGTCAACCAGGTCGCCGGCGCCGACCTGAACGGCGACGGACACGCGGACATCATCGAGGCCGGTTATCATATCCGCTGGTATGCCAACTCAGGCATGGGGACCTTTCCATCTCCTCCGAAGACTTTGGCTCCACGCAAGGGATCTTACTCCTGGATCCGCTTCGGCCTGGGCGACCTGGACGGCGACGGAGACCTGGATCTCGTCGCCTATTCCGACACCCCCCGGCTCTTCAAAAACGACGGCAAAGGGAATTTCACCGAGACCACAAAGACATCCTTCTCCTTCTATGGAGGCGGGTGGAAAGACCTGGTCCTTGAGGACTGGGACCGGGACGGGGACCTGGACCTGGTCTTCGCGAACTTCCAGGGGATCGGCCTTCTTTTCAACGACGGGAAGGCCCGGTTCCTCACGGGGAAGACCCTTTTTTCTTCCAACAAGGCGACCATCTCCAGGATCCTCCTCTTCGACATGGACGGCGACGGCGACAAGGACGTCCTGGCCGGAACGGTCTCCGCAAACGGGTGGACCTCCCCGCGCCCCCCCTACCTCCTGGTGAATCAGGGAGGAAAACTGGTGGACCAGACGGCCGCCCGCCTCTCCGAATGGGCCGCCCCCGTTCTGGACGCCGCCGCCGGGGATCTGGACGGCGACGGCGACCCGGACCTGGTGATCCTTTTTCGAGTCTATGGCGCCAGCATCTGCATCAACGACGGAAAGGGGTATTTTAAAAAGGAATCCCGCCGCTTCCCGCGCTGGCCCCTCTTCGAGAATTGGGGCTGGTCCGTGGCCCTGGGCGACGAGGACCAGGACGGGTACCTGGACATGGCCGTGGCCCAGTTCGAAGGCGCCCAGAGCGCCGGGTTCCCCCGCAACCGGATCCTGCTCAACAACGGCAAGGGATTCTTCCGGGACGCCACGGACGACGCCCTGGGACACGAGTCCCAGGCCGCGGCCCTGGCGGACCTGGACGGGGACGGGGACCTGGACCTGGTGTTCGGCGGCTACGCCGATCCGGTCACCATGGGCATCCCCACCCGGGTCTTCTTCAACCTGACCCGCCAGGTGAACGCCCCCTGGCCGGCCCTTCCCGGGCGCCCCTGGAGAATGGACCTCTACGCCCGCCCAAAGACATGCAATACGGTCTCCTGGATTATCCCCGTCCTCTCACCCCGGGAATTCGACGCCTTGGCTCCTCCCTTCGGGCGCCTCCTCGTGGACCCCACCAAGGGGTTCCTCCTTGGCCCCTTCCCGGTCTCCTCCTCCACGTGGGTCCACACCATCACCTGGACCGTTCCCAACAAACCGGTCCTCCTGGGGGAGCCCTTCTTCCTCCAGGCCCTGGCCGTTCCCGCTCTCCCAGCCTCCGCCTTTTCCTGGCGCTTCACCAACGCCCTCCGGGACCGGGTGGAGCCTTTCTGACCCCCGCTCGGAAAGACCTTTCCGCCCCCGCCTGGGGTTTCAGAAAAAATTCAGGAAAGAGATGGCCTTCCCCCGGACCCTTCCCGGGTAGAATCCCTTTTTCACTCTTTGCCCTCTACCCCCGAAAACCTATGTTCCGAAACTTATTCTTTCTTTGCGGCCTGGCCGCGGCGGCCCTCCCGGCGGCCCTGGTCCCATCCTGTTCGCAGGGCGGATCCAAGATCGTGGTGGTCTACGTCTCGGAGGACCAGGTTTTCTCCGAACCCATCCTGAAGGACTTCGAGAGGGAGACGGGGATCCGGGTGAAGGCCGTGTACGACACGGAAGAGGCCAAAAGCACGGGCGCCATGAACCGGCTCATCGCCGAGAAGGACAACCCCCAGGCCGACGTCTACTGGGCCAACGAGCCCATCCGGGCGGAGGTGCTCAAGCAGAAGGGCATCGCCGCGCCCTACCTCTCCCCCAACGCCGAAGAGATTCCGGCGGGCCTGAAGGACCCGGAAGGCTGCTGGACGGGCTTTTCCGCCCGCCTCCGGGTGCTCGTGGTCCGAAAAGGCCTGGCAAAGAGACCAACGTCCATCCTTGCCTTCACCGACCCGGCCTGGAAGGGCAAAGGGGTCCTCGCCAATCCCCTCTTCGGGACCACCACCTCCGAGATCGCCGCCCTCTTCACCCTCTGGGGGGACAAGAAGGCCAAGGCCTTCATGGCCCGCGTAAAGGCCAACGGCACGGACCTTTCCTCCAACAACGGCGAGAGCGCCGATTTCGTGGCCGCCGGCCGGTATGCCTTCAGCCTGGTGGACAGCGACGACGTGGTCAACCGCGTGAGACAAGGAAAACCGGTGGAGCTGGTCTACCCCGACCAGGAAAAGGGAGGACTCGGCTGTTTCCTCGTGCCCAACGCGGCCGTCCTCGTCCGGGGCGCCCCCCACCCCAAGGAGGCCAGGCGGCTGATCGATTATCTCCTCTCCCGGGCCACGGAGGAAAAGCTCGCCCGGGCGGATTGCGCCCAGCTTCCCCTCCACCCGGGGGTCCCCCCACCGGCCGAACTGAAACCCCTGGAAAAGATCCGGGTCATGAAGGTGGATTACGCTGCAGTGGCCCGGAAACTCGTGGAGATCCAGCCCTTCCTGAAATCCTGGCTGGAGCTGTAGATGGGGAGACGCCTCGTTCCCGGCCTGGCCTTCCTCCTCCTCCTGGGGGCGGGCCTCCTTCCCCTCCTTGCCATGCTCTTCCAGAGCCTGGCCCCCGGGGGAAAGTTGAGCCTCGCCGCATACGAGGGCATCCTGGCCTCCCGCCGCCAGTGGATCCTCATGGGAAACAGCCTGGCCCTCTCCTCCCTGGTCACCCTCATCGCCACCGCCGCGGGCCTCCCCCTGGGCATCCTCTTCGGCAAATCGGACCTTCCCCTGCGGCGGCTCTTCCTCTTTCTTTTCGCCCTCCCCCTTCTCGTCCCCCCCTACATCACGGCCGTCTCCTGGTTCGACCTCCTGGGCGGGGACGGGCTCCCGGCCGGACTCCTGGGGCCCTCCTTCTCCACCGCCGCCACGGGGCTGCTTTTCGGCCTTCCCGGGTGCGTGCTGGTTCTTTCCACCACCTTTCTTCCCATCCCCATTCTCCTCACCATGGTCTCGCTGCGGGCCGTGGACCCCCGCCTGGAGGAAGCGGCCAGGATGGTGGCCCCCTGGCGGGGGGTGCTCAAAGGGGTCACCCTACCCCTCGCTCTCCCCGGCCTACTGCTGGCCGCCCTCCTGGTCTTCCTCCTTACCTTCGGGGAGTTCGGCGTGCCCGCCTACCTGCGCTTCCAGGTCTTTCCCGTAGAGAGCTTCACCCAGTTCTCGGCCTTCTACGACTTCAAGGCCGCCACGGCCGCCGCCCTCCCCATGGCGGCCGTGACCCTCCTCCTCCTGCTCGGGGAAGCCTTCTTCCTGGAAAGGAGGCCCCTCCTCCTTCGCCCTTCCGCCGGGGGAGACGAGCCGCTCCGGATCGAGCTCGGAAAATCCAGGAAATGGATTCTCGCCCTGGTGGCCCTGGCCGCCTTCTTCCTGGTCGTCCTGCCCCTCCTCTCCCTCCTGGTCCGGACCGCCGGGCCCGCCGCCTTTGGTCCGGCCCTGGAGAAGGCGGGGGGAAGCCTTCTCCGGAGCCTCCTCTACGCCTTCCTGGGCGCGACTCTTCTTACGGTCCTTGGTTTATTCCTGGGCTACCTGGTCCAGGCCCGGGCCCTCCCCCTCTGGCGCTTCGCCGACTGGCTCACCCTCTTTCTTTTCGCCCTGCCTGGGACGGTGATCGGGATCGGGCTCATCAGCCTCTGGAACCATCCCTGGACCAACCTGGTCTACGCCACGCCCGCCATCGTGCTCCTGGGTTACCTTGCCAAGTATTCGGCCCTCACCAACAGGATCACGGCGGTCCAGCTCTCCCTCCTTCCCCCCTCCATGGAAGAGGCGGCCCAGGCGGCCGGGGCCTCCTGGGGCAGGCGGATCCTCTGGATCACGGCGCCCCTGGCGGGGCGGGGAATCCTGGCGGCCTGGCTCACGGCCTTCCTCTTCTGCCTGAGGGACACGGGCATCACCATGATCGTCTACCCCCCGGGCCGGGAGACCCTTCCCGTGCGCATCTTCACCCTCATGGCCAACGGCGCCCCCGAGCTCGTCTCGGCCCTTTGCGTCCTCATGCTGGCCGCCGCCCTTCTCCCGGCGGGGGCCCTTTCCCTCCTCTTCCGTAAAAAGAACGAGATGGAGGTCCCGTGAACCTGGTGGAACTGGAATCGGTCCGCCTCTCCTACGGGAGCGCCCGGGCCCTTGAGAACCTCACCCTCCCCATCCGGGAGGAGGAGCGGGTCGTCCTTCTCGGTCCCTCGGGGTGCGGCAAGACCACGGTCCTCCGGCTCATCGCCGGCTTTCTCGCCCCCGACTCGGGAAGGGTCCTCCTGGAGGGCAGGCCCGTCTCCGGCCCGGGCCGGGTCCTGGTTCCCCCGGAGAAGCGGAACGTGGGCCTGGTCTTCCAGGACCTGGCCCTCTGGCCCCACCTTACGGTCCGGGGCAACCTGGAATTCGTCCTCCGGGCCCGGAAGATCCCAAGGGCCGAGTGGAAGGGCAGGACCGGGACCCTTCTCGACCTTCTCGGGATCTCGGACCTGGCGGACCGCAAACCGGCCCAGCTCTCCGGGGGACAGCAGCAGCGGGCCGCCCTGGCCCGGGCCCTGGTCCAGGAGCCGAGGATCCTGCTCATGGACGAGCCCCTCTCCAGCCTGGACTACGACCTGAACCGGAGACTCCGGGAGGAGATCCTCCGCCTCCGGGAACGGCTCCGCTTCACCCTCCTCTACGTCACCCACGACCGGGAAGAGGCCTTCCATATCGCCCGGAGAATCATCGTCCTCTCCCATGGAAGCATTGCCTTCCAGGGAACCCCCGAAGAAGCAAAGGCCTGGTTCGCCCGGTAGCGCCCACAGGGGCCGATCCGCCCGGGCGGAGGAGTCGGTGAAAAATCCCATTTTTTTGAACCCCCCATCCTCCCGGCGGGATCATGGATCGGGAGGAAGGCCGGGCGCAGGACCGAAGAGCCGTGAACCGAGAGATCCTGGAGCAGGTGGGATTCGTAAGGGCCCTGGCCCGCGCCCTGGTGGAGGATCCCCACCTTGCCGAAGACCTGGCTCAGGAGGCCTGCCTCAAGGCCCTCCAGTCCCCTCCCAGGGATCCCGGCGCCCTCCGGGGCTGGTTCGCCCGGGTGCTCCGGAACCTGGCTTTCAAGAACTTCCGCGCCCGGGACCGGAGAACCAGGCGGGAGAAACGGGCCGCCCGGCCCGAGGCCGGAAGCGAAGACCCGGTTCTCCTGGAGGAAAAGAAGGAAATCCTCCGGCGCGTCTCCCAGGCCGTCCTCGATCTTCCCAGGGCCTACCAGGAAGCCGTCTTTCTCAGGTTCTACGAGGGCCTCTCCCAGAAAGACGCGGCCCAACGCCTCGGGATCCCCCTGGAAACCTTTCGGACCCGCCAGAAGCGGGCCCTGGAAAAGCTGAGAACCCGGCTGGACCGGGAATGTCCCGGGGGGCGAAAGGCCTGGCTCACAGCGATCCTCCCCCTGGCCGCCGGGAAAGGACCCCACCCGGCCAGGATCTCCCCTTCCCTTTCCTTTCCTGGAGGCATTCTCGTGTCCACCGCCGGAAAAACCCTTCTCTTCGCGGGCCTCCCGGCCCTCCTGCTTTTGGGACTGTCCTTCCTGGTCTTTGGAGGCCGGACCGGCCCCGTCCCTCCCGCAGAAAAAAAGAAGCCTCTCCTCGCGGCCACACATCCTCTTCCGGGCAAGCCCCCCGCCTCTTCCCCGAAAAGAAAGGACCTGGCTGCCTTCCGTGTCCAAGGCCGGGTGACGGACCCAACCGGGCGCCCCCTGGAAGGGATCCGGATATCCGGCCTGTGGCTCGAGAAAGGACATATCCACAAAACCCGGACCAGAACCGCCCAGGACGGGACCTACGCGCTTATCTTCCCATCAGCCGTAAACGCCTGGATCAGGCTCTTCAGTCGAACATGGGGAACCTCCACCCTGGAAGGGATGACCCGCCGGGTTCGGGTCCCCGCTCGAGGGGTGGATTTCCGCCTCTTCCCCCGCCCTTCGGCCGTCCTGGTCGTCCGGATCCAGGACAGGCGGACAGGGGTCTTTCTTTCTTCCTTCAAATACACCCTCGTTCTGCGGAGGCCCGTGCTCTCCCCCCTGGGGGAGGTCGGGATGGGCGACACGCCCGTGGAGGCCAACCAGACGGCCCAAGGTCCGGTCCTGAAAAAAGTCCTGCTCCTCCCCCCCGGGGTAAGGACCGCCCAGGTCCAGGTGGTCACCCATTGGGCCCGCCGTTGGGTCGAACTCGAAGCCGGAAAGACCACCGAGGTGACTCTCCAGGCGGAGGTGAAGGCCCTCGAAGGCGTGGTGACCGACACCGAGGGCCGTCCCCTGGAAGGAGCAATCGTCTTTTGCGGGTCCCCCATGCTCCTTCGCGGAAACGAGCCCTTCAAGCCCCTGGACCCGCGCCGGATCGGGAGAATCCAAGGAGTCGTAAAGACCGGATCCGATGGGCGTTTCCGCCTGGTAGCGGCAGGTCCCCTGGTGACGGCCTGGCGTCCTGGATACAGCCCCGTCACCCGCACCATTGGGGACGCGGCCCGCCTGGTCCTCCCGGGCCTGGGCTCTATCGAGGGGGTCCTCCTGGACGAAAGAGGCGAGCCCAGGCCCGGGGTTTCCCTCCTCCTGGACCGGGACCGCCAGACCAGGACCGGCAGGAGGGGGCGATTCCGCTTTGAAGAAGTGGAAGCCGGGGTCCGGGGAATCAGTCTTCCCGGGAAGGAGCTGGGCGGAGGCCGAAGGGAAAGCCCCGGGAAGTATTGGGGTGTCCTGGTGAAACCAGGGGCTCCCACGAAAGTCACCCTGGGCCCGGGGATCGAAACGGTGGAGGTCCATATCCTTTCCAGCGGCGGGAAACCCTTCCTCGCCCCCATGAAGGGATACCTGGTCGGCCTGGATCGGACCTTCACCTTCCCGCTCTCCTTCACCGCCCGGGAAGGGACCTTCATGGTCCATCGAATCCTCCCCGGCAGATACTACCTCCTTTCGAAAGAGGGGAGAGGTCTCCTGGAAATCCGGGGTCCCAAGGCCCAAGTCCGCCTGGGAGGCGCGGACCTCACGGTCCTGGCCAAACCCACCCTCACCCTGGGCCTCTACCCGGAGAAGGCCCACGAGCTTCTCCGGTTGACGTGCCTCCGGGCGGCCCGGTTCTTCCGTTCCAGGGCCAAGGGAGACGGCAGGCTCCTCTTCAAAGGCCTTCCGCCGGGAAGCTACCTCCTCTCCACCCCCAATGAGACCAGGCGCCGCCGGGTCGAAGTGAAAGGCTCCGGAACCCTGGTGGACTGCCGCGACTGGTGAAGCGCCCCGCTCCTTCCTTGTAATCGGCCTCAGGGCGGGTAAACCCTGGGGACGAAGGAAACCTAGGGCAGGCCGGTCCATGTCTCTTCCCGGCGTGAGTCGAGGGCCCGGACCGCCCGGGCAGGGTCATGCAGTTCAACTCCACTCTCTTCCTCTTCTTCCTCCCCGCCGTGGCGGCGGCCTACTGGATCCTCCAGCCTTCCCGGAGGCGGATCCTCCTTCTCATCGCCAGTTACGCCTTCTACTGGGTCTGGAGCGTTCCCTTCTCGGGGCTCCTCGCTTTTTCCACCTTCGTGGACTATTTCGCCGCCCGGATCATCGAAGGGGCCGGGGAAAACCGCGCCCGCCGCCTGGCGGGCCTGCTCTTCTCCCTTTGCGCCAACCTGGGGGTCCTGGGGCTTTTCAAGTATGCCGACTTCTTCTCCGACACGAGCTGGTCCCTCTTCGGCGCCCGCCCCTGGCCCCACCTGGGCCTGGTCCTCCCCCTGGGCATCTCTTTCTACACCTTTCAGACCATGAGCTACACCATCGACGTGTACCGGGGCGTCCTTTCGGCCAGGAAGAGCTTCCTGGACGTGGCCCTCTACGTCAGTTTCTTCCCCCAGCTCGTGGCGGGCCCCATCGTCAGGGCGGGCCACCTGATGCCCCAGCTCCGGGAGTGCCCCGACCCGGCGGCCGACCGCTTTCTGCGGGGACTCTCCCTGGTGATCTGGGGTCTCGCCAAGAAAGTCTTCTTCGCCGACGCCATGGCCGTGGTGGCCAATGACGTCTACCGCTCCCCCCTCGCCTACGGCGGCCTGGACCTGCTGGTCGGCACCTACGCCTTCGCCGTCCAGATCTACTGCGACTTCTCCGCCTACAGCGACATCGCCATCGGCGCGGCGGCCATGATGGGCATCGACCTGCCGGACAACTTCGACAAGCCCTACCTGGCCGCCAGCATCCGCGAATTCTGGCGCAGGTGGCACATCTCCCTCTCCACCTGGCTCCGGGACTACCTCTATATCCCCCTCGGCGGGAATCGAAAGGGCGAGATCCGGACCTATTGCAACCTCATGATCACCATGCTCCTCGGCGGTTTGTGGCACGGCGCGGGCTGGAGCTGGGTCGCCTGGGGCGGCGCCCACGGGGCGGTGCTCAGCCTGGAGCGCCTGCTTGGGGTCTCCAAGGATCCGCCGCCCCATCTCTTCCGCCGCGTCCTCCGCTGGTTTCTCACCTTCCACTTCGTCTGTTTCACCTGGGTCCTCTTCCGGGCCAAGAGCATGGAGAAGGCGGTCCTCGTCCTTTCCCGGATCCTCTCCCTGGCCCCGGGCGAGATCCACGTGGGCGCCAGGCCCCTCCTCTTCCTGGGCCTTCTCTTGGTCTCGGAAATCGCCCGGGTCCGGGAGCGGTGGACGGCCCTCCTGGGCCGGCGTCCCGCCCTGGCCCGGTGGGCCGCCTACGGGGCCGCCCTGGCCTTCCTGCTGGTCTTCGCCAAGGTCCCCAACCCGGAGTTCATCTACTTCCAGTTCTAGCGTGAAGAACCCAACCCGAAAATTCCCGCCCGGCCTGCTCAAGACCCTGAGAAGGGATTTCCTGGTTCTTGGGGTTCTTGCCCTTCTCGGCGAGGCGGCCCTGCGGCATTACGCCCCCCAGTTCGCCGACCAGTTCACGGACTTCCAGTTCACAAGGGGGCACCCCTTCGACTTCAACCCCAAGGGCTACCGGGGCCCTCTCCCTCCCAGGGAAAAACGAAAGGGCGAATTCCGCGTCCTTTGTCTTGGGGATTCGACGACCTTCGGCACGGGCGTCGCGACTTCCGCAACCTGGCCCGCGCGCCTGGAGGAGGAACTCCGGGCCCGGACGAAAAGGCCCGTCTCGGTCATCAACGGGGCCCTGGAGGGAGCGAGCCTCCCGGGCCTCCTCTACACCTTCGACCATGACTGGAAGGGATACAGGCCCGACTGGGTGGTCCTGGGCCTCTACGCCAACATGGTGGCCGGCGGGTGGATCCTCCGGAAGGACGGATACAAGCCCCCCTGGAACGGGCGCTTCGAATACGCCCTCAAGCACCCAGAAGCGCCTCTTACCACGAGGTTGAACCGTATCCTCCACAAGGTTTGCCTCCCCTCGGCCCTGCTCTGGGCTATGCACGTCTTCTGCTTCCAGATCGGCCTCCAGGGCCACAGGGCGGACCCGGCCAACCCCCACGGCTTCTACCTGGCCTACGGTTGGAAACAGGGAGATCTCCCCCCCGACCTTCCCGAAAGGGCGTGGAAGGTCCTGGAAAGGGACCTGGCCCTCCTGAAGAGGAAGACCGCAGCCCGGGGAGCCCGGCTCCTGGTGACCTTCCTCCCTTGCCGGTTCTCCCTGAGCGAGAGGTGGACCGACAACTACCAGGCCGTGCCCAGGGAGAGATTCACCATCGATCCCGTGGAAAAGACCCGGGACTTGTGCGCCGCCCTGGGAATCCTCTACGTCGATTCCCGGGCTTCCCTGAGAAAGCGCCGCCGGGAGCTGGAACGAAAGGGCCGGAACGCCCCCATGTACATCGTCGGCGACTTCGGCCACCTGGACCCGGAAGGCCACCGGGCCGTGGCCCGGGGAATCTGTTCCTTCCTCGTAAAAGCAACCGGCAAGTCCGTCTTTTCGTCCCCGGACCCGGAAGAAAAGTGACCTCTTCCGCCGGTGGCCGGCGGATCAGGGATTCTTCCACAAGGCGCCCTGGTCCACCTCCTGGAGGAAAGCTGACAGGGGAAGGATCTCGATCTCGTCCTCCGTCTTCTGGCGGTCCCGGCCCAGGTAGACCAGGATCTTCCGGGCCAGGCCCGGGAGATCCCCCAGGGCGCGGAGACCGGCGGCGTGGCTCTTCTGGAAACGGTCGGCCGATTTGACCTCGATGGCGACCTTCTCCTCCCCCTTCCTTAAGAGAAAGTCCACCTCCTTCCGGGAGGGAAGGTTGACGGACCAGTAACCCCAGTCGTCGAAGAGTTTCCGGTATTCCTTGTACGCCCTGAGAACGACGGCGACCCACCCTTCCAGCAAGGCCCCCCTCTCCTCCGGACCCGGCGGGCCCAAGGCGCCCCTAACCGCCCTGGGAAGGCCCGGGTCCACCCAGTAGAGCTTGGGATGCTTCCGTTCCCGGACCTTCTCTTTCAGGGGGAAGGAGGGAAGCTTGAAGGTGATCAGCGTATCTTCGGCGATCTCCAGGTAGCCTTGGACCGTAGTCCTGGCCACCCCGGCGTCTCTTGCTAGGGAAGAAAGGTTCAGAACCTGGCCGTGGAAAAGGGCCAGGACGGGAAGGAAACGGGCGAAACCGGGGAGGTTTCGGACCAGGGCCTCCGCCTGGATTTCTTCCTTCAGGTACATCTGGACGTATGCGGCCAAGGTGTCGGCCTTGTCCGCCGCCTGCCAGACCACGGGAAGGGCCCCGTAACGCAGGACCTCTTCCAGGTCGAAGTCCCCGCCCAATTCGGCGGGCAGGAAAGGAAACATGAAGCGCCGGACCGCCCGGCCCGCCAGGAGGTTGGTTCCCTGTTTCTTGAGCTTCCTGGCGCTGGAACCGCAAAGGACGAAGCGGTGCCCTTGGTCCTCCATGAGGCGGTGGACCTCGTTGAGGAGGATGGGAAGACGCTGGATCTCGTCGAGGACGATCGTGGAGCCGGGGGTCAGGGCCCGGAGCTTCCGGGCAAGGAGGCCCGGGTCGGCCAGGAGGTCCTGGTAGACCTGGAGGTCCAACAGGTCGATCCTCACGGCCCGGGGAAAGGTGGCCTTCAACCAGGTGCTCTTTCCGGTCCCCCTGGCCCCAAAAAGGAAAAAGGAGCCTTTCGGCGGCTCCAGGAGGCGGGGATAGATTCTTTTGCTCACCATGCCGTCATTTTACTTAGTTTTTTAACGACATGGTGGTCATTTTTCTAAATCCTTCCACCATCCCGATTCGAGGCAGGGGGAAGGGCGAGAGGGCTTGTCCCAGCCCCGAACCGGCCTAGACTCGGAGGTTTGCCCTTGAACAGCCCTTCGAAGACCCCAGAGGCAGGTCCATGAAAACCAAAGCTTTCTTTCATTCGACCCTTCTTCTTTGTGCTCTTTTTACCCTTCCCGGCCCGGGCCGGACCCAGACCCCCATCGTGCAGGGAGTCTCCAAGGTCATCGGGAGCGGCGCCGTGGGTCCCCTCATGGGCATCCCGACCTTCCAGGTCCATGGCATGGTTTCGGGCGACGACGACACCCCCCTTCCCAGCCTGGTTTGCCTTCTCTCCACCTTGGGTAAGGGACACGCCCTGGCCTGGGGCCACGACTCCTTTCTCATGGACAAGGCCAACGGGCTCTTCGACACCCTGAAGCTCAACCTCCAGGCCGTGGCCTGGATGGACGGGGCCGGGACCAAGAAGGCCGCCTTCCTCACGGGCCACGGCGAGTTGGCAAGGACCTCCCGGTCCAGGGTCCTCACCTCCGCCCTCCGGGCGAGGGGCTACAAAGTGACGGACATCCCCGGCCGGATCACGGTGTCTTCCCTTTCCGGGATCGGTGTGGTGATCATTGGAAACGCCGTCAAGGATTTCACCCCCTCGGAGCTGAACGTCCTGGAGACCTACGTGAAGAACGGGGGAGGTCTCCTTCTGGCCGGACTCGGCTGGTTCTGGAAGCCCTACCACCACCGCCCCCTGGACCAGTATCCCATGAACGTCCTGGGCGAGCGCCTCGGGATCCGCTGGCTCGACGGTTACGTGGTGGATCCGACGAACAAGTACAACGGAAACACCGTCTTCCACACCTTCTATCCCAACTGCGATCTCCAGCTTCCGGGAGGAGCCCTGGCTAAGCTCCAGGCCATGCTCGCGGCCCAGGGCAACAACCTGGGAACCTACCTGGCGGGCAACGCGGCGGCCCGCAAGGACTACATCCTTGCCGTGGCCTCCGTGGCCGCCGGCGAGGCCCAGACGCCCCTCAAGAACGGCTGGCGCGCCTCCTTCGACACACAGGTCCGGGCCTTCCTGGCCAAGTACCCCAAGTGGTACGGCTCGGCCTGGCAGTTCGACCAGGCCCGGGAACCCTGGTTCTCCCTTGGAAGGGCCGTGCTCCACGCCTCCCTGGCGGCGGCCTTTCCCCTGGATACGGCCCGGGTGAACACCCTGGTGAAGACCTTGAACTTCAAGTGGACCAACCCGGACTACCAGGAGATCTTCACCAAGTACAAGGTCCTCCTCCTGGACAACCGGCGCCTGGCGGCCGACCAGAGAAAGTTCATCAAGGACCTCCTGGAAGCGGCCAGGAACGTGCCCCGCACCATGAGGCGGATCACGGTCAAGACCTACCTGGGCAAGACCTCCCCGGACATCTCCAAGTCCTTCTTCGGCGGCGGGATCAACATCTTCGGGATGTCCATGAGGCCCTTGGAGAACGGCTTCCCCAAGGATGTCCGCCCCGTGCGGCGGCCCGTCTTCGCCATCGTCGTGGCCCACGAGACGGCCCACTCCTTCGACGCCCGGATGCTGGCCCTCTCCCCGAGCTACAAGGCCTGGAGGAAGAAGCTCCTCCAGGACGCGGGCTACGACGACCAGCAGTATCTCCGGAGCATGGTGGGGGGATCCTTCTTCCAGAAGAACCCCCAGGAGTTCGTGGCCTCCATGGCCAACCAGTGGGTCATGGACTCGGCCCACACCTTCGAGGTGGGCGTGACCCGCTGGCTCGCCGGCAAGGGCGAGCCCATCCTCCAGTGCCTGTTCATGCTGGACCTCTACGGCCAGAAGAAATCTCCGGCCCCGCTTTTCAGGACAAGCATCAAAGGCGCCCTCTCCACGGTCCCCGCCGTCCTCACCAGGGATACGGCAGGCCGGGTGACCGCAATCTCCTCTCCGGAAGTCTGTCTCCATGTCCGGTATGACGCCAACTCCAAGGCGGCGGGCCTGGCGGCGGCCCTCCGCTACGGCGACCCCTCGCCCCTGGGCGTGGAGATGCGGGCCTCCTCGGCCCCGACTCTCGGGAACTTCTCCTTCGCCCTCACCGGAAAGGCGCCCGCCGCCAACGCGAAGGGCTTCCTCCTCCTCTCCTTCAAGGACGACGACCGGGCCTCCCCCGATCCGGCTTTCGCGGGGAGGGTCTACGTGGACCTCTCTTCGGCCCTGATGCTTCCCCTGAAAAGCGACGGCCAGGGAAAGTTCACCCAGCCCCTGCCCCTTCCCGACTACCCGGCCCTCTCCCGGCTCCGCCTCTACGCCCAGGCCTTCTTCGTCCGCTCCAACCCCTCGGGACCGGACTACCTTGGCTCCAGCCCGGGGATCTCGCTGGTTCTGGGCAAGTAGGCCCGGGGACAAGACAAAGAAATACAGAGATCCCCTCTTGACGGGACCGCCCTCTTCCCACATTTTGAACATCTGATGTTCAATCTGCACGGAGTGAGCCCGCCATGATCCCCCGCGCCCTGGCCCCGGTCTTGAAGAGGGCGGCCCGCCATTTTCCGGTGGTGACCCTCACCGGTCCCCGCCAATCCGGCAAGACCACCCTGGTCAGGGCGGTCTTCAAAAATCTCCCCTACGTCTCCCTGGAAGCCCCGGACCAGCGGGAATTCGCCCTGGAGGACCCACGGGGTTTCCTCCGGCAATTCGACGGCCCCGCCGTCCTGGACGAAGTCCAACGCGCCCCCGATCTCTTCTCCTACATCCAGGTCCTGGTGGACCAGGAGGGCGGCCGGCCCGGTCTCTTCATCCTCACGGGATCCCGGAATTTCCTTCTCATGGAAAAGATCTCCCAGTCCCTGGCGGGAAGATGCGGCGTTTTTCACCTCCTTCCTTTTTCTTTGGCGGAAATCCAACAAAGGCGCCCCCTGAACCCGGATACCCTGGGCCGGGGTTCAAGAAAGAATCTCCATCCCCCTGAGAGTTCCCTGGAGGAAACCCTTTTCACAGGCTTCTATCCCAGGATCCACGACAAGAAGATTCCTCCGGCGGAGTGGCTTTCCTCCTATTACCAGACCTACCTGGAGAGGGACGTCCGCACCCTGACCAACGTGGGGGACCTGGAAACCTTCGGCAGGTTCGTCCGGCTCTGCGCGGGAAGGAGCGGCCAGATCCTCAACCTCTCGGGCCTGGCTTCCGATTGCGGGGTTTCCCATACCACGTCCAAACGATGGATCTCCGTGCTGGAGACCAGTTTCATCGTCGCCCTCCTTCGGCCTTATTTCAAGAATTTCGGGAAGCGCCTCGTCAAGAGACCGAAACTCTATTTCCTCGATCCGGGCCTCTTGTGTTTCCTCCTCCAGGTGCGGTCCCCTTCGGACCTGCTTCACCGGGCCGAGAGGGGAGCCGTCTTCGAAACCTTCGTCTTCTCCGAGTTCTTCAAGAATTTCGTCCACCGGGGAGAGAAGCCGCCGCTCTATTTCTGGAGGGACGCGGGGGGCCGCGAAGTGGACCTCCTCCTGGACATGGGCTCCCGGCAGGCGGCGGTGGAGATCAAATCCGGACAAACCGTGACCTCCGAATTCTTCAAGAGCATCCTCTACTGGCGTGGGATCTCCGGAGACCAAAAGGCTCCGGCCGCCTTGGTCTATGGAGGAGACCAAGCATTCCGCCGCTCGGGCGTGGACGTAATCCCCTGGTTCTACTTGTAGGAAGGCGGCTCTGTTCGGCGCGGAGGGGAAACACCAGGCACCCCTCCTAGCGCGCCGCCTCTACTGCTTTCCCAACCACGCCTCCAACAATTCCGGCCAGGCGTCCACGGGGAGGCCCCGCTCGCGCATGCCGTATCCGTGCCCGCCCCTGGCGTAGAGGTGCATTTCCGCAGGGACGCCTTTCTGTTTCAGGGCGTGGTAGAAGAAGAGGGAGCACTCCACCCGGATGGGATCGTCCTCGGTCTGGAGAAGGAAGACGGGAGGCATGTCCTTTCCGAAGGCAAGCTCCGGGGCGAGCCTGTTCTTCCGGTTCACCAGGTAGGCCGGGTAGATCAGGGCGGCGAAATCAGGCCGGCAGGAAAAATCGTCGATCTTGTCCGTCCCGGCGTAGGCCCTTTTGCCGCACCTGGCCGCCGTCACCGCGGAGAGGTGCCCCCCGGCGGAGAACCCCATGATCCCCACCTTCCGGACCCCCCACTCCTTCTCCCTGGAACGAATGAGAGAGATCGCCCTCTGGGCGTCCTGGAGGGCGGGAAGATACCGGACCTTGTCGAGTCCCCTCCTGGGCAGCCGATACTTGAGGAGGAAACCCCACCAGCCCCGGGCCGCGAGCCGGCGGGCCACCTCCTGCCCCTCCATGTCGTAGGCCAGGATCCTGTAGCCCCCGCCCGGGCAGACCACCACCCCGGCGCCCCGGTC
>CAYQBW010000004.1:6443-17239 GCA_964415725.1 uncultured Planctomycetia bacterium | reverse complement strand
GCCCCGGGCTCCCGAAGGAAGACATCGCCCGGGGAGATCGCGAAAAAGGAAAAAGACCCCTTTGAATCTTCCCCGGAGGAGACTTCCAACCCACCCCTCCAACGAAGGGCCCGGGAGAACCGGGAGAAGAATCGCTCGTCCTCCCCACTCCAGGGTTTTCCCGATTCCTGCTTTTCCCTGAGCTCCAAGACTTTCTTGAGAAGGAACCCGACCCTCCCCAAGGGCTCCGACAGGATTTCCATGGGAGGCGCCTTTTTTCGGTAAAAATCGAAGAGGGCCCGGAGAGCCTGGAGTTCCTTTCTCGAGGGGACGATGTAGCCTCCGAGCCCTCCCGCCGCCGCGGCCACGAGATCGCCCCGCCGTCCCAATGGCCCGAGAGCCTTTCGCCAGAGCGCCCATCCTCCCAGGGCGGCCAGGGCTCTCCTTTTCTTCCAGCCCGGAGAGTCCCAGTACCATTCCCCGTTCCCATCCCGGCCGGACTGGTCCCGGGCCACCGCCCGGAAAAACCGCCAGAAAAGGGAAACGCCCGTGTTCCCCCGGGAGCAAGGAACGGAAAGACAGGTTTCCACGGCCTTCCAATCCACGTCCCCGAGAGAAAGATCGGGACGCCAGGCCCTTCCCCAGAAAAACCGGAGCGGGTAGTTTTCCGCCCTTTTGCGGGCCCAGGAATTTCCCGCGCCTCCCGCGAGAATCAATCCCGTGGGATGGGCATACCGCCCCCTGATCCCCGCTTCCAGGGCATCGATCCCTGGAGAAAACCGGGACCCTCCCAGGTTCAAGCCCTTGCCCGCCCGGGCCGGAAGGATTTCGCCCCGGGAAGAAGGCCCGGCGCCTTGAAACCACTGTCGCCCCGGGACGGCCCGCGCCTCCAGGGAACGGCGAAGCTTCTCCAGGGCCTCCGGGTCGGCCTGGAGGGCCTTCAGTCCTCCCGCGGCTTTCATGGCATCCTGGTAGTCCTGGAGACCCAGGTTGTCCAAGGGCCCGGCCAGGGCCTGGTCCCTTTGGTCCAACTCTTTCCATTCCTCTGGGGCCGTGGCGGCCAGGAGAAGAGAGGCCTTCTGTGGTTCCGGCCGGTCCAGGAGGAGAATGGCCTCGCTCAGCCACCATTTCAGCCTGGCCGTTTTCAGCCATTTCTCCGCCAGGAAAGCAGGGATTCCCCTCCCTTCCAGGCTTCTGGGGAACATGCTGTAGTCCACCGGTCTGCCGAATATGGGGGAGATCCGTTCCTGGAGGGATTGAAAATTTTGCTCCTCCGATCGGACAAGTCGAACCGCGTCGGGGGGGATGAGTGAATCCTCCAGGAGCCCCGGTTTGGAAAGAAGCCTGGAAGAAACCAAGAGAAGGGCCAAGGCCTTCTTCCATGCCCCGGGCCACGCCCCCGGACCCAGGGCCAGGAGATTCCTGGTCCACTTCTCCAGGGCCTTCCTCCGGGCCTCGCCTTCCCCGGCCCAGGAGGCCCGGAAAACCAGGGAGACCGCGCGGAAGACCGGAACTTCCAGGGAATCGATCGTGACCAGGGGGGGAAGAAGGTCTCTTGGGTGGTTGATTTCATAGAGATCCGCCATGGTCCGGGCCCGCTCATTCGTAACCAGGAACCCCCGGCGGAGGAGAAGTTTGACCTCTTCCCCCTTCAAACAGCAGGTCTCCAGCCCAAGGATCTTTTCCCCCTTCCCGGGCCTGGAAATGCCACCTGGCGGGCCGGCTTTCACGACAGGCAGAAAACCCAACCCCAGGAAAACCCCCAGCCAAGGCAACATCCCGAACTTCATGCCTTCCATCCTTCAGGTGGAGGCAAAAGGGTCAAGCCCCTCAGGGGATGAAGTGTTGAAAGGGTGAGTTCAAATTTCAGCCGGGATCGGCGGGCAAAGGCCCGGCTGGGGCCCGCCGGAGGTGGGGCCCCATGAGGAGCGATTCGCCCGTCTTCGGCTGCGTAGGGGACGCCCGAGGGACGGCGCGCAGCGCCGTCCCGACGGTCGTCCCGGGGAAGGGACCCCCACTTCCTTTCTTCCCAAACGAACAAAATCCATCCGACTCACGGAAGAGACGGCATGTGATGGGGCCCCACGGAGGCGGGAAAATACCCATGACCTCCATCGACCCTCCTTGAAAAGGGCACAGATTTCAGGCTCCCTCGCAGGGCGGCGTCCGGGCCGTTGCCGGCGCGACGGCCCTCCGGCGTCGCCTACATGGGAATGGGAATTTGCCGGGGCTTGGGCCCTAGTCCTCTTCCGATTCCCCCTCTCCGTCGGGGCCGGCGAGTTTCCAGATGCCCCAGGCGGCGGCCAGGAAAAGGGCGATGTAGAAGAAAACCCCCAGCCAGCCCTTGAGGCCCAGGCTCTGTCCCGCCGTGGCGAGGACCCAGGGAGCCTGGAAAAGTCCGGCCAAGGGTCTTTCCCCCCTATTCGGCCGCCGCGGCCTTCAAGCGGGATTTCTTCTTGTCCTGGGCGGCCCTCTCCTCGGCCTCCTTCTCCTTGCGCTCCAGGTAATCGCTGTCCACCAGCTCGAAGATGGCCCGTGGAGCCTGGTCACCGAGCCGGGGCTTCTGGAGCTTCAGGACACGGGTATACCCGCCGGGCCGATCCTTGTACCTCGGCCCCAGCACGTCGAAGAGCTTCTTCACCGCGTCCTCGTCGTGGAGGAGGCTCAAGGCCCTCCTGTAGCGGGCCAGGGTCTTGACCTTGCCGAGAGTGATGAGCTTTTCGGCGAAACGCCTGTAATACTTGGCCTTGGGCACCGTGGTGATCACCCGTTCGTGGCGGAAGAGAGCCGCCACCAGGTTCCGGGCAAGAGCCCCCCTGTGCTGGGTGTCCCTGCCGAATTTCTTGTTGCTCTTCCTGTGTCGCATGGCGGGGCTCCTCGATCAGTTCTCGCACTCGATCTGGTCCCGCAGGGGCTTCTTCAGCGCCTCGGGAAGTTCCATTCCCAGGGAAAGGTTCCAGACGGCGAGCTTCTGCTTGACCTCGCGCAGGCTGGTCTTTCCGAAGTTCTTGACCTTCAAGATTTCCGCCTCCGTCTTGGTGACCAGGTCCCTCACGGTGCGGATGTTTTCCGTGTCCAGGCAGTTGCGGGCCCGAACGGAAAGGTCCAGGGCCTCCAGGGGCTTGTCCAGGAGTTCGGCCAGCCTGGCCTCCTCCTCGGTCAGGACCGGCCCCAGGCCCTCTTCCTGGGATTCCGCCGCCGGAGCAGCCGACTCCAGGGTGAGTTCCGTGCCCGCCTCCTGGTACTGGACGAAGGGATTGAGGTGCTTCCTGTAGATCTTGCTGGCCTCCACCAGGGCCTGCTCGGGAGTAACCGTCCCGTCCGTCCAGATCTCCAGGATGAGCCTGTCGTAGTTGGTGAACTTGCCGACCCGGGTGTTCTCGATGCTGAACTTGACCCGGTACACCGGGGAAAAGACCGAGTCCACGGGAATGGTCCCGAGTTCGGCCTCTTCCTCGATGTTCTCCTCGGCCGTGACGTAACCCCTGCCCTTGGCCACCTTGATCTCGGCCCGGAAGGGAACGGCGTCGGTCAGGGTGCAGATGTGCAGGTCCTGGTTGACCACCTGGGTGTTCTGGTCGCACTTGATGTCGGCCCCCGTAACGGGACCCTTCCTCTTGACGTCGATCTCCAGGGTGGCCGGGCCGTCCCCTTCCATCTTCACCCTCAGCTTCTTCAGGTTGAGGATGATGTCCGTCACGTCTTCGTATACGCCCTGGATGGAGGAAAACTCGTGCTGGACACCGTCGATGCGGACCGAGGTCACCGCCGTCCCCTCGATGGAGGAGAGGAGGACGCGCCTGAGCCCGTTCCCGATGGTGGCGCCGAAGCCCCTCTCGAAGGGCTCGGCAGTGAAACGGCCGTAGAATTCCGTCGCCGTCGACTTGTCCAGAATGACCTGGGTCGGCAGCTCGAAGTTTCGCCAGCGGATCCTCATGAATTGGATCTCCTCGTCTAAGACTACTTGGAGCAAAGCTCCACGATGAGCTGCTCATGCAGATCGTGGGTCACGTCGTCCCGCTTGGGCAGCTGGACGACCTTGCCGGAAAGGTTGGTGGGGTCCGCCTCGAGCCAGGAAGGAACTTCCGTTCCCCTGTTGATCTCGACGGTCTCGGCCACGAGCTTGCGGATCTTCTCCTTGCGGGTGATTCCGATCTCGTCGCCCACGCGGACCAGGTAGGAGGGAATGTTCAACCGCTTGCCGTTCACCGTCACGTGGCCGTGGGAAACCAGCTGGCGGGCGTGGTAGCGAGATAGGGCCAGCCCCAGGGCGAGGACCACGTTGTCCAGGCGTCTCTCCAGGATGGTGAGAAGGTTCTCGCCCGTGTTTCCCTTCATCCTCTCGGCAAGACGGAAGTACTTGAGGAACTGGGCCTCCTGGATCCCGTAGATCCTCTTGGCCTTCTGCTTCTCCCGAAGCTGCCGGTTGTATTCCGAGACCTTGCGGGGCCTGCGGGTGTGTTGCCCGGGAGGATAGTCTCTCTTCTTGAGGGAGCACTTCTCCGAGAAACAGCGCTGCCCCTTGAGCCAGAGGGCCATGCCCTCGCGGCGGCAGAGCTTGCATACGTTTCCTGTGTATCGACCCATGTGTCTTTCGCCCTCCTCCGCCTAGACCCTGCGCCGCTTCTTGGGGCGGCAACCGTTGTGAGGCAGGGGCGTCACGTCCGTGATGGCCTTGACCTCGAGCCCCGTGTCCGCAATGGACCGGATCGCCGACTCCCGGCCGGAACCGGGCCCCTTGACCCGGATCTCCACCTCCCTGACCCCCATCTTGCGGGCCTTGTCGGCCGCCCGGATGGCCGCCCGCTGGGCGGCGAAGGGGGTGCTCTTCCGGGAACCCTTGTAACCGATGGTCCCCGCCGAGTCCCAGCACAGGGTCTCGCCGTTGGTGTCGGTGATCGTGATGATCGTATTGTTGAACGTCGCCTTGATGTGGACGATCGCCTTGGATACGCCCTTGCGCGCCTTCTTCTTTTTCTGGGATCCGCCCCTTGTCGCCAACTGAGCCTCCTTACTTCCTCACGGTTTTCTTGCCGGCCACGGTCTTCCGGGGGCCCTTGCGGGTCCGGGCGTTGGCCTGGGTCTGTTGCCCCCGCACGGGGAGACCACGCCTGTGGCGGATCCCCCGGTAGCACCCGATCTCCTTGAGCCGGTTGATGTTCTGGGTGATCTGCCGCCTGAGCTGGCCTTCCACCACGTAGTTGAGCTCGATCTCGTGGTTGATCCGGGCCACTTCCTCCTCCGAGAGGTCCCGGCCCTTCACGTTCGGATCGATCCCCACCTTCTCCAGGATCTTCCGGGACAAGGTGGGCCCGATCCCGAAGATATAGGTCAAGCCGACCCAGACGGCCTTCTCGTTGGGGATGTCCACTCCAGCGATTCGCGGCATCTTCTTCTGAACTCCTTGTTTGCGCCTTCCCGGGAAGGACCTACTTGCCCTGGCGTTGCTTGTGCCTGGGATTGGTGCAGATCACCCGCACCACGCCGTGGCGCTTGATGATCTTGCAGTTCTCACAGATTCTCTTGACGGATGAACGAACCTTCACGACTACCCCCTGTATACGATCCGCCCCTTGGTCAGGTCGTAGGGCGACATCTGCACGGTCACCTTGTCCCCGGGAAGGATCCGGATGAAGTGCATCCGCATCTTCCCCGAGACGTGGGCGATGATCTCGTGGCCCCCCTCGATGACGACCCGGAAGGTGGCGTTGGGCAACGCCTCCTTCACGATCGCTTCCACTTCAATTGGTTCTTCTTTGGCCATTGGATCAGGAAAGGGAAAAAAGTGCCTTCAGGGAGGAAAAGACCTCCTCTTCCGAGGGGGAGGCGTCCACCTCGCGAAGAAGGCCTTTCCCCCGGTAATACTCCACCAGCGGCCTGGTCTGCTCCTGGTAGACCGCCAACCTCTTGCGCACCACCTCTTCCCTGTCGTCGGGACGCACCACGAGGGCGGCGGACCCGCAACGATCGCAGATCCCCTCCCGGGCGGGCGGGTGGAACTCTCTATGATAAACCGCCCCGCAGACCTGGCAAGTGAGCCGTCCCGAAAGTCGCCGGATCAGGGCCTCCTGGGGAACCTGGAAATAGACCACGTCTTTCAAGGGAAGCCCCAGCTTCTCCAGGATTTCGTCCAGGGCGCCCGCCTGGGGGAGGGTCCGGGGGAAGCCGTCCAGGATGTAGGCCCCGGCCCCGCCGGAGAGCTTTTCGGCGATGAGGTCCACCATGAGGCCGTCGGGCACGAGGGTCCCGGCGTCCATGTAGGCCTTGGCCTTCTTCCCGAGTTCGGTGCCTTCCGCCACGGCCTGGCGCAGCATGTCTCCCGTGGAAAGGTGGAGAGCCCCCGTGGCCTGGGCCAGGCGCTTGGCCTGGGTGCCCTTGCCCGCTCCCGGAGGGCCGAGGAAGACGGCCCGGATGTTTCCCTTGCCGCTCACGAACGCCTCCTTCCCCACCCGGCGCCGCCGGATTCCCCTTTGAAGAACCCGTCGTAGTTCCTCATGACCAGCATGGCGTTCAGCTTCTCGATGAAGTCGAGCGCCACCTCCACCACGATCAGGACCGAAGTTCCGCCCATGAAGAGGGCGATGGCGTAAGGCACGTTTAGGGAGTCCGTCACCAGCGAAGGCAGAAAGGCGATGGCCGCCAGGAAGACCGACCCCGCCAGGGTGAGCCTGTTCATGACGCCTTCGAGAAACTCCGCCGTCCTGTGCCCCGGCCGGATCCCGGGAATGAAGGAGCCGTACTCCTTCAAGTTGTTGGCGATCTCCTTGGGCTGAAACATGAGGCTGTTCCAGAAGAAGGAGAAGAAGACGATCATCCCGCAGTAGAAGAACCAGTACCACCAGCCTCTACTCTGCCCGAAGGCGTCGGAAAGCCAGATGAACCGGGGATCCACCTTGGCGAGAACCTTTCCCAGCATGTTGGGGATGACCGTAAGGGCCGAGGCGAAGATGATGGGCATCACCCCCGCCTGGTTCACTTTGATGGGAAGGAAGTGCCTCTGCCCGCCGTAGACCTTCCGGCCCCGGGTCAGCTTGGCCTGCTGGATGGGGATCCGCCGCTGGGCCTTGGTGATGTAGACGATCACGTAGACCGTCACCGCCCAGGCCAGGGCGAAGAGAAGCAGGGTCTTGATCTTCTCGTCCTGGGAGAGCCCCTGGGAACCCCAGTAGTTGAGAATGTAGGAAGGCATCCTGGCGATGATGCCCGCCATGATGATGAGGGAGACCCCGTTGCCCACGCCGTATTCGGTGATCTGCTCGCCCAGCCACATGATGAAGATGGACCCGGCCGTGAAGGCCGTGATCGCCACCAGGGAATACCCGATGGTGATCCCCCCGGGGACGAGCTTGGGATTCATGCTGAGCACCCCGTAGAGGATGAAGTAGGCCTGGACTACGCAGATGGGAACGGTGGCGTAACGGGTGTATTGGTTGATCTTCTTCTGCCCCGCGGCGCCCTCCTTGGAAAGGGCTTCCAGGCTGGGCACCACCTTCACGAGAAGGGAAAAGATGATGCTCGAGGAGATGTAGGGCATCACCCCCAGCGAGAAGATCACGGCGCTCCCGAGCTGGGAGCCCGTGAGCATGCTCATCATCCCAAGGAGGGAGTTGTTCATGGACCTCTTGGCAAGGTCGGCCAGGGCCGAGACGTCCACGCCCGGGATGGGGATGTGGAACCCGATCCTGTAGACGAAGAGAAGCCCCATGGTGATGAGGAGCTTCCTTCTCAGGTCCGGGATCCTGAAGAGATTGGACGCGGAAAAGGTCATGACCCGACCACCTCGACCGTTCCCCCCGCCTTCTCGATCTTCTCTTTCGCCGAGCGGGAGAACTTCCGCGCCACCACCGTCAAGGGCTTGGTGATCTCACCGTTGCCCAGGATCTTGAGATGGTCGCTCTGCTTGGAGCAGAGCCCCTTGCGGAGCACCGCCTCCAGGTCCACCCTTTCCCCGGGCTCGAAAGCCTCCAGGGCCCCCACGTTCACGATGGTGTAGACCTTGCGGAAGAGGGCGTTGGAGAACCCCCGCTTGGGAACTCTCCGGAAAAGAGGCATCTGGCCCCCTTCGAAACCCAGGCTCATGCTGTTGCCCGACCTGGCCCCGGCGCCCTTTGTGCCGCGGCCGCAGGTCTTGCCCTTGCCCGAACCTGTTCCTCTTCCGACCCGCATGGGGCGGGTGTTCTTGACACCCCGACTCGTTGCGTCCGTCAGGTCCATCAGAGCTTCACCCCCCTGAGTTTCTGGATTTCCTCCCTGGTCTTCAGCCGGGCGAGCCCGTCCAGGGTGGCCTTGACGAGGTTGATGGGATTCCGGGAGCCGTAGGCCTTGGTGAGGATGTCCCGGATCCCCGCCTTCTCCACGACGGAACGAACGGCCCCGCCGGCGATGATGCCCGTCCCGGGAGCGGCCGGGATGAGCTTGACCCGGGAGGCCCCGAAGACGCCCATCACCGCGTGGGGAATGGTGCTTCCCTTCCGGGAGATCCGGACCAGGTGCTTGTAGCCGTCCTTCTTGGCCTTTTCCATGGCCGAGGGGACGTCCTTGGCCTTCCCGAAACCGATGCCCACGACGCCGTTCTCGTTCCCCACCACCGTAAGGGCGCTGAAGGAAAACCGCCGGCCCCCCTTGACCACGGCCGCGGTCCTGTTGATGGCCACCACCGTGTCCACCAGGTCGTAGGTGATCGCTTCGTCGCGATCGATATAGGTGAGCTTGCGCTTCATCGTTCTAGAACTCCAATCCGGCTTTGCGGGCGCCTTCGGCCAAGGCCTTCACCCTCCCATGGTAGCGGTGCCAGCCGCGGTCGAACTTGACCTTCTTGATCCCCTTGGCCAACGCCCTCTCGGCGAGAACCTGCCCCACCTTCTCGGCGGCCTCGGTCTTCTTGACTCCCTTGAGGGAATCCCTGATCTCCTTGTCCAGGGAGGAAGCGGCGCAGAGGGTCTTTCCCTCCAGGTCGTCGATGACCTGGCAATAGATCTGGGCTCGACTCCGGTAGACGGAAAGCCTGGGCCGCACCGGGTCCCTCCGCAGAACCCGTCGGACGTGCAGGGCTTTCCGCCGCCTCTTTTTCGCGATGGTCTTCTGTTTCTTCATCCCAAAACCTACCCACCGGAAGTCAAGGACTTGCCCGGTTTCAGACGGACGACCTCGTCGGCGTAACGAATCCCCTTGCCCTTGTAAGGCTCGGGGGGACGAACTTTACGGACGTTGGCTGCGAACTGTCCCACCTTCTGCCTGTCGATTCCCCTGACCACGATCTCCGTGGGCGAGGGGCATTCAACCTTCAGGTCCTTGGGGACGGCGATTTCCACGGGGTGGCAGAACCCGATCTGGAGGACCAGCTTGGCCCCCTGGACCTTGGCGTTGTATCCCACCCCCTGGATGGAAAGCTTCTTTTCCCAGAGGTCCGTGACGCCTTTGACCATGTTGGCCAGGTGGGACCGCACCAGGCCGTGGAAGGGGGCAGCGCGCCGGAAGGCCTTGGCCCCTTCGGCCTTGTTCTCCACCACCAGTGTATTCCCATCCACCCGGACGGCGATGTCCGGGAAAAGCGGAAAGGAGAGCTTCCCGTGTTTTCCCTCCACCAGCACCTCTCCGCCCGAGACCTTCACTTGGACTCCCGCCGGAAGGGGGATGGGTTTCTTTCCGATCCTGGACATATCCTGTTTTCCCTCCTACCAGACGGAGCAGAGAAGCTCCCCGCCTACGTGTTTCTCCCGGGCCACCCGGTCGGAGACGACCCCGATCGGGGTGGTGAGAATGGCGATCCCAAGCCCGTTGCGCACCCTGGGGATCTCCTTCACCCCAACGTAGACCCGCCTCCCGGGCTTGGACTCCCTCTTGATCTCGGTGATCACCTGCTCCCCGTCGGGTCCGTACTTGAGGGTGATCCGCAGGTCCGCCTTGGGCCCGTCCAGGGGGAAGACCTGGTAGTCCTCGATGTATCCCTCCTGCTTGAGGATCTCGGCGATGTCCACCTTGATCCTGGAAGCGGGGACGTCCACGGTCTTCTTGCGGGCCCTGAGCCCGTTCCTGATCCGGGTAAGCATGTCAGCCACTGGATCGGTCATCATGGCACTTCAGCTCCTACCAGGAGGCCTTACGGACACCCGGAATCTCGCCCAGGTGGGCCATCTTCCTGAAACAAACCCTGCAGATCCCGAACTTCCGGTAGTAGGCCCGGGGGCGGCCGCAAAGGGCGCACCTGTTGTAGACCCGCACGGGAAACTTGGCGTATTTCTTGTACCAGGAAGGACGGGGAGCGTCGGGTTGCTCCATGGCGATCCTTTTCGCTTCCTTCAGCCTTCTGGTCTTGATCACGAGAGACTTCTTGGCCACCTCAATTTTCTCCTGTCTTTGCCTCGGCGGGCCTCTTGAAAGGCATGCCCAGCCCGAGCAGGAGTTCGTAACCCTGCTCGTCGTTCTTCGCCGTGGTCACGATGGTCACGTTCATGCCCTGGACGAACTCCAGCTTGTCCAGGTTGATCTCGGGAAAGACGATCTGTTCCGAAAGACCCATGTTGTAGTTTCCGTGGCCGTCGAACCCCTTGGGGTCCAGTCCGCGGAAGTCGCGGATACGGGGGATGGCGATGGAGATCAGCCGGTCCAGGAACTCGTACATCTTGTCCCTGCGCAGGGTCACGAAGACCCCGATCGGGTTCCCCTGCCGGAGCCGGAACCCGGACACGGACCGCCTGGCCTTGGCCACCACCGGCTTCTGCCCGGTGATGGTGGCCAGGTCCCGGACGGCGTGATCGATCCGGTTCTTGTTCTCCAGGGCCTTTATGATGACCTCGGCATGGGCCGGAGTGGGTATG
>CAYQBW010000004.1:0-6433 GCA_964415725.1 uncultured Planctomycetia bacterium | reverse complement strand
CCGAACTTCTCCTTGAGCTTCGGGATCACCTCGGCCCTGTATTTTTCCAACAATCTCGGGACTGCCACCTTCATCCTCCCGTTACTTGTCGAACTCGGTCCCGCAAGGGATCCCGACCCGGATCTTCCGCCCGTTCTTCTCCACGATCTTCACCCGGACGCCTTTCTTGAGCTTTTCGCTCCAGAGCATCACGTTGCTGGCGTGGATGGGAAGCTCCTTGCGGACACGACCGCCTTGCGGGTTCTGCTGGCTCTTGCGGATGTGCTTGTAACGCAGGTTGACCCCCTGGACGACCACCATCCGCCTTTCCGGGTCAACCCTGAGGACCTCGACGGGCCCGGTTCCGCGTTCCTTGCCCGCGATCACCACCACCTTGTCGCCCCTCTTGATCCTCATCCGCCCCATCACACCACCTCCTGGGCGAGGGAGACGATCTTCATGAAGTTCTTCTCCCTCAACTCTCTCGCCACGGCCCCGAAGATGCGGGTGCCCATGGGCTCCTGGTCTCCCTTGAGAATCACCACGGCGTTGCTGTCGAACCGCACGTAGGAACCGTCCTCGCGGCGGATGTTGGACTTGGTCCGGACGATGACCCCGCGCACGACCTGGCTCTTCTTGACTTCACCGCCGGGAGCGGCCTTCTTCACCGTGAGGACCACAACGTCCCCGATCGTAGCGTAACGCTTGCGGGTCCCGCCCAGGACCTTGATGCACTGGGCCTTCTTGGCGCCCGTGTTGTCCGCCACGTCCAGCATGGTCTGCATCTGGATCACGACGCCCCTCCTTTCCTGGAAAGGACGGCCTTGAGCCGCCAGCGCTTGCGCTTGGAGAGGGGCCTGGCCGGAACCAGCTCCACCTTGTCCCCCTCCAGGGCCTCACCCCGTTCGTCGTGGGCGAAATACCTGGTGTATTTCTTCACGTATTTCCCGTACTGGGGATGTTTCACCAACCTGGCGACCTGGACGACGATGGTCTTCTCCATCTTGTTTGAGACCACTTCCCCCACCACCGTCCTGGGTTTCTTCCTGCCTTCAGCCATGGCGGATCCGACCTCCTACCGTTTTTCCTGGCCCCTGATCCCGAGCTCCCTCTCGCGAAGAAGGGTCTTGATCCGGGCGATGTCTTTCCTGATCTGGCGGATCCGGGAGGGATTGGAGATGTCCTCGGCGCTCGCCTTGAAACGGAGCTCGAAAAGCTCCTTCTCCAGGTTCCGGAGGTCGAACACCAGTTCCCGGTCCTCCTTGCCCCTGAGTTCCTTGATATCCATCTCAGATATGCCTCCGCCTGACCAGCCTCGTTTTGAAGGGAAGCTTGTGGGAGACCCGGTTGAAGGCGAACTTCGCCTGCTCCTCCGTGACCCCGCCCAGCTCGTAGATGATGGTCCCGGGCTTGATCACGGCGGCGTAGTAATCGGGCTCTCCCTTCCCCTTCCCCATCCGGGTCTCCGCCGGCGTAGAGGTAACGGGCTTGTGGGGGAAGACCCGGATGTAGACCTTCGCCTCGGGGGCGCTCCGCGTGCAGGCCACGCGCCCCGCCTCGATGGTGCGTGCGGGAAGCCAGGCCGGTTCCAGGGACTGAAGTCCGAAATCACCGAAAGCCACGGTGTTCCCGCGGAAGGCCTTCCCGCGGACCCTGCCCCGCTGCTGCTTGCGGTATTTCACTCTCTTGGGCATCAACGCCATGACTCAAACTCCTCTCGTGGGCCCGCGCTCCCTCAGAAAAACTTACGCTTCCTGCTGGAGACGCCGCCGCCCGTGGGAAGCTCCTCCTCGTTCTCCTGGACGATTCCCTTGTAGATCCAGACCTTGACCCCGATGATCCCGTAGGTGGTCCGGGCTTCAGCGAAGCCGTAATCCACCTTGGCCCGCAGGGTCTGCAGGGGGATCCGTCCCCGGCGCTGGACCTCGCGCCGGGCCATCTCGGCCCCGCCGAGCCGCCCGGCCACCATGACCTTCACGCCCTTGGCGCCGGCCATCATCGTGGTCTCCACGGCCTTCTTCATGGTCCGCCGGAAGGCGGCCCGCTTGACGAGCTGCTCGGCGATCCCCTCGGCCACGAGCTGGGCCTCCAGCTCGGGGCGCTTGACCTCGCGGACCTTGAGTTCCACCGGGTCGCCCACGATGGCCTCCAGGGCGAGCTGGAGCTTCTCCACGTTGGATCCCTGCCTGCCGATGAGCAGACCCGCCCGGGCGCAGTGGAGGATCACCGTGACCCGGTTGCCTCCCCGCTCGATCTCGATCCTGGGGATGCCGGTGTGGCCGTATTCCTTCTTGATGAACTTGCGGATTTCGTAATCCTGGATGAGAAGCTTGGAAAACCGGTTCTTCCGGGCGTACCACCTGGAACGCCAGGGCTCTGTGATCCCGATCCGGAAGCCGATGGGGTGCGTCTTCTGTCCCATGGTCCTTTCCTCTTACTCCTTGGCCCCTTCGGCCACGATGATCCCGATGTGGGATTGTCTCTTCCGTATGGGCATGGCCCTGCCCATGGGTCCGGGCCTCCAGCGGACGCGCTTGTGGAGCAGGCCCGCGTGGTCCACCCAGACCCGCTTGACGTAGAGCCGGCTCACGTGGACGTCCGTGTCGGTCTGCGTGGCGTTGGCCACGGCCGACTGGAGAACCTTCCTCAGGAGGTAGGCGCCCCGCTTCTTGTTCAACTGAAGGAGGACCAGGGCCCGGTTCACGGGCAACCCCCGCACCAGGTCCGCCACGGGTCTCACCTTCTCGGCGGAGATCCGGGCGTAACGGTGGAGGGCCCGGAATTCCTTCTCCTTGGTTTCCTTGGTGGCTTCGGCCATCTCCGCACCCCTCACCGTTTCTTCCGTTCAGATTTCGTGTGGCCCCGGAAGGTCCGGGTCAGGGCGAATTCACCCAGCTTGTGCCCCACCATGTCCTCGGTGATGAAGACCTTGATGAAGGTCCGCCCGTTGTGGACCATGAAGTTGACCCCCACGAATTCCGGGGGAATGGTACAGGCCCGCGCCCAGGTCTTGATGGGCTCGTGCCGCCCCTCGCGGCGGGCCTTGTCCACCTTCTTCATGAGCTTGGGGTCGATGTAGGGACCCTTCTTGATGCTCCGGCTCAAGACGATTCCTCCCTGGATGGGCCGTTACTTGCGGCGCCTCCTGATGATGAACTGGTCACTGGCTTTACGTTTTTTGCGGGTCTTCCCGCCCTTGGCGAGCTTGCCCCAAGGGGAACAGGGGTGGCGCCCTCCGCCCGAGCGGCCTTCGCCGCCGCCCATGGGATGGGCCACGGGGTTCATGGCCACGCCCCGGACCTTGGGGCGGCGCCCCATGTGACGGGAGCGCCCGGCCTTGCCGAGGCTCACGTTCTGGTGGTCCAGGTTGCCCACCTGGCCGATCGTGGCCCGGCACCGGACGTGGACCTTCCGCATCTCCCCCGAGGGGAGGATGAGGATGGCGTATTTTCCTTCCCTGGCGGAAAGGCGCGCCGCCATGCCGGCGGCCCGCACCATCTGGCCGCCCCTGCCGGGCTGGAGTTCCACGTTGTGGACCTCCAGGCCCAGGGGAATGGCGGACAGGGGCAGGCAGACTCCCGGCTGGAACCCGATCTCGGGATCGGGTTCTTCCCCGGAGTAGACCCTGTCCCCCACCTGGATCCCCCTGGGGGCCAGGATGTATCGCTTCTCCCCGTCGGCGTAGTGCAAGAGCGCGATGAAGGCCGACCGGTTGGGGTCGTATTCGATGGACGCCACCTTGGCGGGCACGCCGTCCTTGTTCCGCTTGAAGTCGATGATCCGGTATTTCCGCTTGGACCCGCCCCCCCTGCGCCTGGAGGTGATCCGGCCCAGGTTGTTCCTGCCGCCCGAGGACTTCCACGGGGCCAGGAGAGACTTCTCCGGCTCGTTGCGGGTGATCTCGGCGAAATCCAGGACGGATCCGTGCCTGCGTCCCGGAGAGGTCGGTTTGTAATGCTTGATGCCCATTTACCTTCGCTCCTGCCCCTCAGACGATCTCGATCCGGTGGCCTTCCTGGAGGGTCACGATGGCCCTCTTCCAGTCGTTCCCCTTGCCGGCCTGGAACCCCATGCGCTTGAACTTCCCCTTGCGGCGCATGGTGTTCACCGCCTTGACCTTGACGTTGAAGAGCCTCTCCACGGCCTCCCGGATCTCCACCTTGTTGGCCCGGAAGTCCACCTGGAAGACGTACTTGTTCTCCCTGTCCTGGAGATTGGTGCTCTTTTCCGTGATGAGGGGCTTCTTGATGATCCTGTAGTAGCGGGAAAGATCGGGCTCAGCCATGGTTCACCTCCTCCCGGGCGGGACCGTGGATCCTCCCGGCCGCCAGGTTCTCCAGGACCTCGGGCGTGACCAAAAGGAAACGGCGCCGGAGGACATCGTAGGCATTCAGGTCCGCCAGGCGCCGCACGTCCACTTTCGGAATGTTCCGAAAGGATTTGAGGACCACCGGGTCGTGATCGAGCGTCACCAGAAGGGCGCTCTTCTCGGCCCCGGCGGCCTTGAGAAGGGAAAAGGCCTGCTTGGTGGAGGGCTTCTCCCTGGGAAGGTCCTCCACCACCACGACCTGGCCGTCCAGGAACTTCCCGAGCAGGGCCGACCGGAGGGCGGCCCGCTTCATTTTGCGGGGAAGCTGGTAATGGAAGTCCCTGGGCTTGGGCCCGAAGACCACCCCGCCGCCCCGCCAGATGGGAGACTGGAAGGAACCCGCCCGGGCGCGGCCCGTGTGTTTCTGCCTGTAGGGCTTCCGGCCCGAACCCGCCACTTCTTTGCGGGTCTTGGTGGACCGGGTGCCCTGCCTGCGGTTGGCCTGGTACATGACCACCGCTTCCTTCAGGGTCCTGTAGAGGACCTTGTCCCCGAGCTTGGAGAGGTCCACCTCCCGGGAGCCCTCGGACCCTTGACTCAAGGTCTTGACCGTCGTCGTGGTCGTCTCCGCCATGATCCTTTACGCTCCCCCCTTGGCCTTGGGATTCTTCGCCTGCTTCAGGAGGACCAGGCCTCCCACCGGACCGGGGACCTGCCCCTTGACGGCCACCAGGTTCTTCTCCGGGTCCACCAGGACAAGGCGCTGGTTCTTCACGGTGACCCGCCGGTTCCCCATGTGCCCCGCCATGCGGGTGCCTTTGAACACCCGGGAGGGATAGGAGGACTGGCCGATGGAGCCGGGACGGCGGACGTTCATGGAGCCGTGGCTCTCGGGGCCCCGGGAAAACCCGTGGCGCTTGACCGTCCCCTGGAATCCCCGCCCCTTGCTTAAGGCCGTAACGTCCACCAGCTCCCCGACCTGGAAGTCCGCCACCGTCACCTGGTCCCCGGGCTTGTATTCCACGTCCCCTTCCCGGACCCGGACCTCCCTGAGAAAACGGTAGGGATCCAGCCCGGCCTTCTTGAAATGCCCGAGCTGGGGCTTGGCCACCCGCTTGGGCCGGATCGTTCCGAAGGCGATCTGGTAGGCCTTGTAACCATCCTTTTCGGGGGTCTTGACCTGGACCACCGGACAGGGTCCGGCCTCCAACACCGTAACGGGCACCACTTCGCCCTTTTCGGTGAAGATCTGGGTCATGCCCCGCTTGTATCCGAGGATTGCTTTCATGCCCTACGCGCCCCCGGTAGAGGGACGCCCTCCATCTCGTTCTTTCCGTCTCGCCCGAAAGCCTTCCCGCCCCGGGAAAGGCGACTTCGCCCTGGGCGGGCCCGACTTCTAATTCATGTCTTGATCCTGATGTCCACCCCGGCAGGCAGGTTCAGCTTGCTCAGGGCGTCCACCGTCTTGGAGGTGGCATCCGAGATGATGATCAACCGCTTGTGGGTCCTGATCTCGAATTGCTCCCTCGATTTCTTGTCGATGTGGGGAGACCGAAGCACCGTGTAACGCTCGATGCGCGTAGGCAAGGGAACGGGTCCCGCCACGAGGGCGCCCGTTCTCTTGGCCGTTTCCACGATGTCCAAGGCGGACTGGTCCAGCGCCTCGTGGTCGTAGGCCTCCATCCGGATCGTGATCTTCTCCTGCATGATCTCTCCGAACTCTCGCCCGGGGTTCCTTTGCCCCCGTCCCTTCCGGACTTCCGACCCCCCAAAGCGGTCCTGCGCCGCAACATCCCGCCCAGGTGCGGGGAGCGCTCGCAGCCACCTCGGGTGGTCTCGCCAGGGACGCGAAAGGGCGGGATCCTAGCAAGGGGAGGGGACCGGGTCAATAGGCCCTTTCAGATTTCTCAACCCTCTGCAAGGCAGAAGGTTAGGGGAAAAACCGCCCTTTCCCCCCAAATTTTTCCGCCTTTTCCTCCCCCAAAGGTCCTCAAAACCTCACTTCCAGGGTGACCTGCACGTTGGTGCCCGGGCCGTCCCACCGGGAATGGGCGGCCCTGTACCTTTTATTGGTGAGGTTCTCCACCGCCCCTGCCAGGGAAACCCCCTTTCCCAGGTCCAGCCCCCCCCGCAGATCCAGGAGGG
>CAYQBW010000003.1:18052-19232 GCA_964415725.1 uncultured Planctomycetia bacterium | reverse complement strand
GACCCAAACCCCTGGGCCGGTTATAACACTTTTTCCTTTTATTCTGTATTATATTGTAGCATACACACAGATACTTCATTGCCTCGTAGGCTTCATTTTTCCTACAAACTCTCGTAATTTCCTGGTCTTGTATAACCCTTCCAGCACAAAGGTAACGGTGCTGACATCCAAATCTTTATCTGGGATCTTAGCCGTGAAGACCCGTGCTCTTCTTCTCCAATCATTCAGAAAGGCTCGCCCCAAATCAATAAAGTCACCACGAAAGCGCCCAGTTTCGACCATCCTGTTTACAGCTGCTGCTACCCGTGCCTCAACCATGAAGCGTTGAAGCGCTGAACTCCCCAGCCAGGTCGAATGGTTGCTGGCCTTAGTAATTATTCGAAAGGCGGCATCCGATAGGGATTCATCCCAGGAGGTCGCTTTTATTCCTTCAATCGGCACTAGTCGATGCAAAACCCATGCAGTGGATACTACGTCATCCCAAGGGTACATATGCAGAACACCACTTTCCCATAGACCCGTCTTTCCACTCCTTTTGGAAAGAAGGCAGTTCACGGCCTCGTTTCTACGAGAAAGAGCACGGGCGCGCGTTTCCTCCGATAGTTTTGGTTGCAACAGACAGATACTGAGGAACTCAATTCCATATAAAAGCGTGAAGACTTCCGAAATAGTCCTCCCTTTCCCAACCGGCCATCCTCCGTCCCGGTTTTTTTTTGCAAGGGCGTAATCCAAGTAAATGCATACGCGATCCCTCAATTTCCCTGCTCTTGCCAAGATAACTGCAAACGCAAGAGTATGCCTGAAATCAGGAACTAACTTTTCCTCCGAGGTTCGCGAATCTAAATATTTCGCCAGAAGGAAGTAAGGCGGAACTTGTTGCGCTTTTCCCTGCCCCCACAAAATAACCCTATCGATGCGCGAGGTCGCATGGTCGCCAAAAATATTCATAGCCAATTCAGTAGTTAGAATTGCCACTCCAAGCCCAGGCTCTTTCTTCGCCTCCTCCATCTTTCCGCGCAGTACGAAGCTCTCCTTAACCGCCCACGAAGCATGGCTTCCGCCCTTTTCTGGGTATTTCCAAAAAAAGGTAATAAGCCTTTCAAGGATTGGTCGCGGATCAAGAATCGATGTATTCGAATCGGGGATAGATTTTCTCCTTTTCTTCCTCCTCAAGAATTTC
>CAYQBW010000003.1:0-18042 GCA_964415725.1 uncultured Planctomycetia bacterium | reverse complement strand
CGTTAAAAGGCGCGAGGCAATGGGGCCGACAACATATTTGAATATAAAGTCGAGGACCTTGTCGATGAAAACGTGAATAAACATCGAAACACCAATAAATTCTCTTTCACGAATCTACAACCTACTTCCGGAATCTACAGCTTACCCATCTATCCACCAGATAGGGAGGAAAAGAAGAAGGGAAGAGGACTTGACACTTAGTTTACCTTCTGATTTTCTGGATTTTCATCAATCTATGCCTCCCTTATTTCGGGTCGACAGAAACAGGCGGTTCCTTAAAAAATTCTACCCCGATATTGATTTTTTGCATTCGCCTGGGATTACCAGAATCCTCTTCGACCCCTGGGCTTCCAGAAGTCACGGTTCCAGACCTCCTTGAGGAGGCCCTTTTTCTCGGCATGGATCCCGGCTTCCAAGGAGGGCCGGGCCGGAGATGGGTGGGGATTTGTCCTACGCGGAATGCTCACACAGGTGTAGGGAAACCGACCTTCCGCCGGCATCAAGTGTAATACCGCCATATCTCCTCCAGCCTACCCCTGTATTTCCCTGCATCATCTTCCAGGACAACTTTCCCCTCCTTTAGGACCAGAAAACGATCGGCGATTTCGAACAGGCTGGCCACATGCTGTTCCACGACGAGGAAAGAAATTCCGGCCTCCTCCCTGAGCTTGTCCAGCATCTCGTATAGCTGTTGGCGATGCTTTCCATCCAGGCCAATGGATGGTTCATCCATCAGGATCAACGCCGGCCTGCTGACCAGGGCACGGACAAGCCCCACGATCCTTTGCTGTCCCCCGCTTAGATTGCCGGCTGGATCATCGATTCTCTCCTCCAAATCCCCCAGGAATGCGCCTGCCCAACGGAGCCGTTCGGGGAGAACTCCAGGGGGCAGTTTCAGTCCGCCGATTCTGAGGTGGTCCCGGATGGATAGAGACGAAAAGACCACGCTGTTCTGGGGCACGAATCCAACCCCACCGTCGCTACCCAACAACTCCGGGTCCAGTCGAGCGGCGGGAACACCCCGAAAGACCACGGTGCCTCCGAGATGATCCACCAGCCCCAGAGTCCCCCGCAACAAAGTGGATTTGCCGGATCCGTTGGGCCCGATCACCCCCAGGATCTCTCCTGGCCGCAACATCAGGCTCACCTTGTGGACCACAGGGAGGCCGTCGTATCCCAAGGTAAACTCCCGGAGGGCCAGAATTTCGTTCTCACTCATTGCAGGTATGCCCTCAGCACCCGGGGATCACTTCTGACCTTTTCAGGCTTTCCTTCCACGACAACCCGTCCGCGATCCATGAAGACGATGCGTTCGGCGAACCCGAGCAGGGCATTCAAGCTATGTTCCACGAGAAGAATGCAACATCCGCCCGCTGCCAGATGCAGCAGAAACTCCTTGGCGATCTCCACCATCACCGGGGCCAGCCCCGGAAAAGGTTCATCCAGGAGGAGGAGCCGGGGTTCCGCGACCTCAATGCAGGCAAGCGCCAGGAGCTTTCTCTGGCCGAAGGAGAGCTCGCCCGCCGGTTTTCCCTGTTGCCCAGCCAGGGAAAAGCGCTCCAGGACGGACGATCCGTGGGAGGAGATCGCCCGCGCCTCCTCGGTCTTCCACAACCTCCTCCGGAACCAGGCCCCCAACGCGGTGTCCCCCGGCCGCCGGCCGCGCCACCACAAAAGCAAGTTGTCCAGGGCGGAAAGATCGGGGACCAGCCGGTTCACCTGGAAAGTCCGGACGATTCCCAGGTGAAACCGGGCTGCCGCCGGCATCTTGAGCAGGTCGTTACCCTTCCATAGGACGCGGCCGCAATCTGCCCGGATCATTCCCCCGATCACGTTCAGCAGTGTGGTCTTCCCGGCGCCGTTGGGCCCCATCAGTCCGCAGATTATCCCGGGCTGGAGTTCCAGGCTCACATCATTCAGAGCGGCCACTCCGCCGAATCTCTTGCTCAAATGACTGATGAGCAGGCTCATGCTGGAGCCTCGCCGCGTTCGGGGGATTTTGCGGACAACCCAGCGCCGATCAGCCCTTTGGGCCGAACCAACAAAACGAAAACCAGGATCAGGCCATAGAGGCCTCGCCGGACGTGCCCCACAACGGGTCCGGGAAGGCCGATGAATCTCAACAACTCGGGTAGAACAATTAGAAGAACAGCCCCTAACAAGGATCCCGCAATTCTTCCGCTTCCCCCGATCACCACCATGCACAAGATCATCACCGATTCCATGACCTGGAACGATGTCGGATCGATAAATCCCATGTATCCCGCGTAAACGGCTCCTGCCAGAGCCGCCAGGCCTGCCGAAACCACAAAAGCTTCCAACTTCACTTTTCCCGGTTTTCGCCCGGTTGCGAGGACCAGCAGTTCGTCCTCCCGAACAGCGGTCATCAAGCGGCCGAAAGGGGAAGAAACGAGCCCCTGAACGGCCAAGCAGACCAATCCCAGCATTGCCGCCGCCAACAGGAGATTTTCTGCGGGAGTGTCCACCCGCCAGCCGGCAATGGTGGGGACAGGGATGCCCGTAAAACCCAGGGCGCCGCCTGTCAGGGACGTCCAGTTGTTCATCACGGTGAAGACAACCACCTGGAAGGCGAAGCTCACGATGACGAAGTAATCATCACGGACGCGGAGAGAAGGAAGCCCTGCCACCAGTCCGACCACCGCGGCCGCCACCATGGCCAGAAAGGCGGCCGGTATCGTCGGAATGCCCAGGTCCCGTGTCAGGATGGCCAGGGTATACGCGCCGATCCCGAAAAATGCGGCATGGGAAAGGGAGAAGATCCCCAGGTGTCCGATCAACAAGTCGAGAGAGACGGCCAGCGCGCCGTAGATGCAGACGAGAACGAGGATGTGCAAGAGATATGCCACGCCTCAACTCCTCCGCAGTCGCAGCCCCATCACGCCCCCCGGCCGCCACAGCATGATCACGATCAGCATCAAGAACACGATGACGTCGAGCCACTCCGATGAAAGGGCGAGAACACCGAACTGCTGCAGGAACGCCACTACAAGCGAAGCCACCAGCAGACCCGCCAGAGAACCCACCCCGCCGATCAATGTGGCCACCACTCCCAGGAGCAGGGCATGCAGACCCATGGTCGGGGTGATCACCAGGTCCAGTCCTACCAGGATGCCCGAGACTCCGCCAAGCAGGCCGCCCATCGCGAAGCAGCCCAGGGCCACGCGGTCGCCATTGATTCCGGAAATACGGGCAAGAGTCGGATCGGAGGACACCGCCCGGAATACGAGCCCCACGCGGGACACGCGGCCGACCCACCAGGCCCCCCCGGCGATCAAGACACTGACAGCCAGGATTCCCAGCTGGATGGAGGTCAGGCGCGCCCCCAGAAGTGAAACCACGGCAACCTGCCGGCCCGGCAGAAGACTTCGCGCTTCGTCCCCCATGAAAAGGGCGATGCACTCCTGCACTACGATGTAAGCGCCCAGGGATGCCAGCATCTGGATCAATGACGATGCGCGCCGCCGCTGGAGGGGAAGAAAGAGCCACCGGCCCAGGGCCCAGCCACACGCGCTTGCCGCTGCCAGAGCCAGGACGATCGCCCCCATCAGGGGGATGTGCAGGATTCCGGCAGCCAGGTAGGCGACATAGGCGCCCAACGCCAATGCCGCCCCCACACCGAAGTGGAAAACCCCCGTAGCCGCGTAGATGACGCTGAATGCCGCGCCGACGATGAAGAGCCCGGCCGCGGCGACAAGAGTGTTGGCCAGCAACTGGAGGTAAATTCCTGTCCTCCTACCCTTAGGGCCTGGTCTGGGGAATCTTCTAGGCTGGGATAGGGTCAACCGCCGATGGTAGTGACAAGCACCGGCTTGCCATTTTGGATCTTCTTGATGGCCATCGGCTTGACCACGTCACCATTCTTGTCGAAGGTGATCACCCCCGAGGCGCCCTGGTATTTTTTCACTCCCTCCAGGTAGCGGCGCACCGCGTCGCCCGTCACCTTTTCCTTTGCGGGCAAGGAACGAAAAGCGGCGGCGATGAGTTGCACGGCATCGTAGGCCTCGGCGGCGAACAACTCCGGGTCCTTCCCGTAGGCCTTCTTGTAAGCTTCCTTGAAGCGTTTCACGGCGTCGCCGGAGGCCTGGGCCGGAAGGATATAAACGGCGCCCTCGGCCGCCTTTCCGGCATCCCTCAGCACGGAAGGATCCTCCACCGCCTCGGTCTGGAAATAAAGGGGAAGGCCTAGTCCGATTTCCCGCGACTGCTTCATGACCAGCACGGTGTCCTTGGGATAGGACACAACCACCACAGCCTGGCAGTCCAACCCCTTGATCTTGGTGAGCTGGGCGCGCAGGTCGGTGGCTTCCTGAGCGTAACCCTCGGCCGCCACCACCTTTCCGCCAAGAGAGGTGAAAGTGCGGCTGAAGGACTCCTTGTTGCCCACGCCCCCCTCGTTGTTCACGTAGAGGATCGCCACCTTCTTCAGTCCTACCTGGTCGTGCAGGTAGCGAGCGAAAGCCTGCCCCCGCAGGTCGTCCGATGGAATGACCCGGAAAATGAACCGGCCGGCCTGGCTGATCTTGGGATTGGTGGAGGCGGGGCTGACCAGGACCACGCCGTCACGTTCCGCCAGGGGCGCGATGGCAAGGGTGACGCTGCTGCAAACGCCCCCCACAATGGCGGCAGGGTGAACGGACTGGGTGAGCTTGCGGTAGGCCGAGACGCCATCCTTGGGATGGCACCTGGTATCCTCGGTCACCAGCTTGAGTTTCCGCCCGTGGACCCCGCCGGCTTCGTTGATCTGCTTGACTGCCAGCTCGGCGCCGCGGCTGGGCGGAATGCCCCACTGGGCGGCATCGCCGGTCAGGGGCAGGGTGGCTCCGATGACGTAATCCCCCTGCCGGCCCCCACAGCCGCCGATAAGCAGCAAGCCCGCGGCGGCCGCCAGGGCAAGAAATCGCGAATTTTTCATGACGTTCCTCCTCGAGAATCTTCCTTGGCTTAGGCCATACTGCGGTACCCCGCTCGGAATTCACATCCCTGACGCACGAGAACAAGGCCAACAATCAGGATTATGACCGTCCCCAAGTCCAACTTCCAGCGGAGAATGGCGCCGATCGCCAAAGCGGCCGCACAGTTCCAGCTCAGGGACGCAAGGTTCCACAGGTAGATGCCGACCTCCGAGGCTCGATCCAGGCTTGGTGAATCGCTCTCCTGGGATCCATTTCGATTCTTCAACTTGATCAGCCACTCTCGAACCTGCCTGGCGATTGCGTGACAGACAATACCCGTCACATACAAGACCACTACAAAGGAGACAAGGGCGCCCAACTTCTGGACCCATTCGGACACAGGGAGGGAAGGCGAAGGAAACAGCCCTCCAGGCCCCAACCTCTCCAGAAGCGAGTGGGACGACGTGGTCTTCGGCACGATATAGACCAAAGCACCAGGGATGAGGAAGGCTACGTCAAAGATTCGGAAGAAGCCGAAGGCGCTATTCAAACCCTGAAACCTACCGGAATTAATCATTCCGCCCCCTCCTCTCTCATTTTCCTAATGAGCCTGCACAGAGCCAGCAATTCCTCCTGACGGTCCTCCCACTTCCGGCTGGGAATGAAGGCGCTTCGTAAACCGGCCTGGCGGACCCTCTCCAGCAGATTCAAGGCTTCCTCCCGGTTCATCCCCTGGGCCAGGGCGCCATGGAACAAAAGGCCGTATTCCATCTCGAGAGATGTGTTGAAAATAGCCGGGTTGTCCGTATTGAGACTCACGCTGAGGGCCGGCGTGTCACCGTCCCGGTGTTGCCAGCGAAAGACTGGGTGATCGGAGATCCGGTCCAGGCCCATGATCAGGAAGTTGGAGCTGATGTTGGCCTCTACGATCACCCCCCGGCGGGCCACTTCTCCCGTCACATATTCCTGCATGCGTGCCACGCGCCGGTAGAATTCCCGGTCGTGGACCACGTGGCGAAGCTCCATACCACGCATCAAGTTGCCGGGGCTGTTGAAATAATTTTCCACCATTTCAGCCAGGATCTTGTAGGGTCCCTCCCCGACCCTGCCCACCAGGGCGCGGGCGAGTTCCCTGTCGCCCAGGCGCCTGAGGACCCGCTCGCGCTCGGAATCCGGTGAATAACGATTGCGCGCAAAATACTCCCGTGTCGTTTCATCCCCCAGGAGGCGCAGGAAGAACGCCTCGTGCCGCAACCGGAAGAACAGCCGGAGGCTATGCATATCCACGCCGGGATTGTCGAACCAGGTGCGGGCCAGGGCGATCAGGCGTTCCTCGCAACGCGCCAGGCCGCCTACATCGATCACGTGTTCAGTGGCCAGATGGTGCTGCCAGACCTCGTTGAGAACCTCATCCTCCAAAGTAATGGTCACGGGGGAATAGTGACTGTACCACCATTCGGGATCGACTCCCAGGGCCAACCCGTGCCCGAGGCGATCCCCGGGGAGGAAACGAAAAGCTTCCAGCAGCCAGGAGATGCCGCGCAGGATGGTCACCAGGTCGAAGAAGTCCTCTCCGGCGTGAAAAGTGAGGCCCAGGCTTCTCCGTCTTCCCACCTTTCCGCCGTAGCGCCATGCGTCGCGAAGAAGAGAGATCGGTGGGAAAAAAACATAATTGGGAATGGATGTCTCTACGTTCGCGACATCGATCCCTACCAGGTAATTGGTAAGTTCGGGATACCTCTCGCACAGGGAGCTGATGACCATTGCGCTGGAAAGGTAGGACTGGCACTGGTCGGCCAGGACCTGCCACCTGGTTATGCTCCCTGCTCCCTCCTGTTGCGGGGAATTCCATCCCTTCTCCCTCCGCTTCAGGGCCAATTCGTAGGCGTCTTCGTCCGGCTTGGTGAAGTGTGCTACGATTCCCAGGTGGGGAGGGATGCCCCCGTTTCCATTCGTAGTTGCACGTTGGTGATCAAAGGGGCGCCGGCATTTGCGCCGGGGACCCCGGAGTTCATCGCAAGCGCCAAGGACATTCGGAATTTCATCATCCTCTCCCAGGTGGGGAGGAAGGCACCCCTTTCCAATCGACCTTGCACCTTGGTGGTCAAATGGGCGCCGGCATTTGGGCCTGAGACCCAGGAGCTTATCGAGCTCATGCCAAGCGCCTGGAAAATTCGGGAATTCCTCGTAATCTCGACCCCTCTTCTTCAAGGAACACCTGTTCCAGACCGGACAAACACCTGCAATGGGACCCACCGCAAGCAACCGGCGATAGGTGTCCAGTATGGTCACCAGGCGTTTCTTGATCTCGTTGATATGGGTATCGTCGGGACAAATGCGAACCTCCAGCACCATAAGCTGGTAACTAGTGAGAATGGTCTGCAGAGACCGAGTGATTTCCGGGATGAATGTCTTCATGCTCCGGAACTTCCGGCGAAAGGCCCGGAATCCCACGCTCTCCCGCGACATGACCATCCGCCTGTAGACGGCATTCTTGAGCTGGAGGTACAGGGCGAACTGAAGCTCTGCGATCTTGCTGCCGGAAAATTTTTCCCTGATCCTCGTCAGGACAAGGCCCAGGAAGACCCTTTCGTTGAGCAGGGCCTCCCGGAGAAGGCGGGGCTCCATGTCACAATGGCCCGTCCTGCAGGGATGGGGATCTTTTCTGTTCCGTTTTTTCCCGAGAACCCTCCATACATGGGAACTCCACCCCTCGGCACCAAAATCCCCCGCGGACACGGCACAGCGCTGCATGGCAACCTGGAAATATTCCCGGATGCAGGCCCCATCCAATTTTGAAAGAAAATGGAGCGGTGTCGATTCGCCGGTGAGCCAGGCGAGGCTATAAAGGATTTCCGGTTTTAGTTCTTCTCCTGCGCCGCCTTCCTCACACCGATTCAGGGGATTGTCTCCAGGAGAACCGTGCCTGTCTTTCCTGCCTCCTCTACCGTCCTCAACGTCCATACCGCCACCGCACCACTCCAATAGCCACCACCGCAACACCAGCAGACCAGCCAGGGCCTGCAGGGAAGTGACGCCGCCGGGAATTCCGCTGGCTATGATTCCACGCCGGGAAAGCCTCTTGATCACATCGATGTAGAAGCCGGAAGAGGGATCGAGAAAGACATCGATCATACCTTGGAAGGAGATCAACGAGGAAAGGTGCACATGCGTCTCTGCAAGGCCTCTCTCTACGACGGAAAGGACATCCTGATCGTTGATCAGCAAGTCCCGCCATGGATGGTAGGCGGGATGATCGAAGGCCACGCCTTTTGTCACAAGGTAGGCCGCGATGATGGGAGAGATGTCCATTCGGAGGGAAATGTCACGCCAAAGTTCCAGCTTGTCGATGGGATCGCCAAGTCCCTCCCAGCGGCCCTGGGGAATGACCTCGTCGCGCTGCCAGAACTTGAAGGCCGGAAGGCCGTTCCTCTCCGTCAGGAAGACATCGGCCAACTGGAAAAGAAGCCGCACCGGAGAGAAATCGACGCCGGACTCGCGACCGATCAATGACCTCAATTTGCGATGAAGGTCTCGCTCATCCACACGGGCAAGGGTCGGCGCCGTGGAGTAGAGAAACCGGGAGATGGCGGCGAGAAATTTCTCCTCTTCCCCGGGAGATGTCATGCCGCCTTGAGATAAAATCCGGGCCCGCAACAGCGGCAGGATACCGACCGCTTCCGGCTGAAACAGGGCTGTCAGGAGACTTCCGAACAATATCTCTCACCCATGATTATCTCGGAATTTTCCTTCGGCGAATCAATTTCCTTGACGAATAAAACCCTCACCATGTGTTGTGAGCTCGAGCCAGCCGGTTTTCATGTCTCGCCGCAAGTAACCCTTTGCGAGGGCCGAGGCGATTTTCCTCCAATCTCCGAGCCGGACACGAATGGCTTCCGGATTCTCCTTCAGCCACTTCCTTAATTCCTTTTCCTCAATATGAAACTCAGCGCCCAGCAATTTTTTAAATTTTCCCAAGATCCCCTTGATATACCTTTGTGCCTGCCCGAGGATTTCTTCTTCATAGCCATGGCTTGAGAAGTGGCTCTCCGCCTTTAGGTAATCAAGGAATATTTCAAGAAAGTACCGAAGCCTTCCCCCGAACTTGAAAAGATTTTCCAGATCTTTTCCAGGGTCTAATTTTTTAGCAAGGTTTCCTAGAAAATCATCATAGCTTTGGCCCTCAAAACAACCGCCTTTCAATTCCTGCACTAGCAAGGCAGCGTAGAGACATCCTTTGACCAGGAAGGATCCAACAGGATCCATTCCTCCTTCCTCACTTACGAGAAAAAACAGGACGTTTCTTGAAGAATCACGGCGCCCCGTTGAAACCTGCGCCATCAGAGCCTCGACCAGAGCCAGGAACAGTACATTTGCATTGTATAAGAGATGATCGGCCCCAAGGAAAGTTTCGGTGGGGGGCAGGTCCCTGGGTTGCAACCACTTGATGGGCAACCGTGTGTTGAAGGCGAGGGCGACGGACTCCCTGTCCAGGGGAGCCGTCCTAATGAGGGTCCAGCTCTCCTTGCGAAGCAAATCGTGAAGGAAGCAGAAGGCCAAGACCTGTTCCCAACTGGCCTCATCCAGGCGCTGGGCCATTCGAGAGACATCGACCTCCACTTGTCCTGCGGCCTCGTTGATGGAGACCGGCCCGCCCCCGGGGCCATGCTCCCCCAGTTCGAAACCGCTCATCAGCAGGTCCAAGAGAGGTCCGAGGGCGGCAAGACGGGCCTTCCCCTGTACAGCCCAAAAATCGGCCAAGGCATATGCAAGGGCCTTCACGCGGCGGATATTGGTTCGGAAAAGGTTAATATAGGAACTTTTGACAGCTTTGCCCTTTCCAATGCCTCCATTCTTCTTAATTATAAGAACATTTGAAAGGTCGAACCTCTTTTTACTATCTCCCGGATATTTCCCACCCCATACATTCTTATAAACAATCTGCTCGAACAAGGACAGACTGCTATCCTCGATCCTCACGGCTACCTCGGGAAGAAGGGCCTTGTCCAGAATGTTGGAGGCCAGCTCTAATCGCCGGCTCCGAAAAGGCATGTCCTCGTGGAGAGCCTTGGGCAGATAGGCGAAGAGTTTCTCCTTGATCGCATCCTGGAATGCCCCGCGATCTCCCATCAAAACCACCAGAAGATTTGGATGGTTCAGGTAGTTTGTGACCATCTGGAGCAGGTCGGCGGCGCGCCGCCCTGCCATGTCCACGTCGTCGATGGGGATGACAATACGTGGAAACCTGGCGGAGTCCCGGATGTCGCTCGTAGAAACTCCCAGAAAACGGGAGATGTAGTCAGAGAGACAAAAAAGGTAGTCATCGATGCATTCCTTGAGTTGCCAACTACTGCGCTGGGCCTGGTTGATCTCGTGTGCGAAATCCCAGCGGGTGGCGGACAAGGTGATGGCGTGCTTGAGGTAGTCGCCGGCCACGAGGGCGAGAGCCTCGTTCAGCTCCTTTCGTTTGTTTGACACCTCCTCATGCAGTTGCCTGATTTTCTCGCCCGCTCCGGTGAAACCAGCGCCCACAAGCTCATTGACCCTCCTCTGGATGTTCTGGAAGATCCAGGTAAGGATCGTCTCGGCCTTGCCTCCGTTGAACAGGTCGGGGTCGACGGGATCGAGAACCAGCAGGAAGGGGAACTTGTTTATTTCCTTTGAACGGTTTGATTTCAGACCGAGCCCTTCCATCAAAGAATTGGCGATTTCTTGATCCCCGTATACCTCGCTTGACGGGAACCACCCTCTCTCCTTACAAATATATCGCAAAACAAAAAGAAAAGTTTTTAACAGAGTCGTCTTTCCAGCCCCGCGCCCTCCCTCGATGGAGATGATGTTGTAGCACGGAAACATTGCGCCTTCGGCCCGGCAATCCAGGAACCGTTTGAAATAATTCACGGCCTTCCAAAGGGAATTCTGCTGTCCTCCAGTCAAATCCTTCCAGGCACGGACCCGGGGAAGGGCAATCGCCTCCGATAAATTTTTCTGCTCAGTCATGACGCTTCACCTTTCCAGGCATGAGACCAGCGGTCAGCTGGTCCAGAAGTTCCAGGTATCGTGCATGGACGCGGTCGGGCGAGACGCCGGGCACGACCACCAGGGGCCATGTTCCATCGTACATCTCCCATCCAGCCTCGAGCAAGCGGACCCCCAGGGATTCTGGATGGTCGCCCACACGGGTTCCGGGGTAGGGGATCAAGTGGGAAACCTGGATCCTTGCCCCCTGGGCCGCCATTTCAAGAACCAGCTCCACCGTCTCGTCCAGGGATCGTTCGGTTTCCCATGGGTGCCCCAGGATGAACGAAAGGACCACGTCCTTTACCCCTGCAGAGAACAGGAGGTCCACCGCCCGGCGCACATCCTCCCTGAGGACATTCTTGCCCAGGTGCCGCAGGACGGCGTCCGATCCGCTTTCCACGCCCAGGAAGACACCATGGAGCCCCTTTTTCACGAGCACGGACAGGCGAGGGGCCAATCGGAGGACGTCCCCGACCGTCCCCTGCCCCGACCAAGGCAAACCACGCCCGGCCGCCAGATCGGCCAGCCCTTCCACACGCCGGGGGAAGGAAAGAAGGGTGTCGTCCAGGTATTCCACGAGATCCGCATGGAAAAGGGCCTTCAGGCAATCGATCTCCGAGGCCACATCGTCCAGGGGGCGCTCCCTGACCTTGGCCCTGCGCCCCCCAACGGCACAGAAGTAACAACGGCGGGGACATCCTCGGGCCGACATCACGGGGGCCACCTGGTCGTAGAGCCGGGAATCGAGCAGATGCCAGGCAGGAACGGGGATTCTATCGGCCTCCGTTACGGCCGGAACGGGCCGGTCTTCCCGGTCCGGCGTCAGGCAGCTGGGGCCCCCAAGCGAAACACCCGAGTGCATGGCCGCCGCAAGTTCCACCATGGGTCCTTCACCTTCGCCTACGACCACCGCATCGAAACCGCCATCGAGAAGAGATCTGGGCCTTACGGTGGCATGAGGTCCGCCCGCCACCAGCAGAGGAGGGTTCGTCGCTCCTTCCCGGATGAGACGAGCCACCTCCACCATGACCGGCGCCTGCCGCGTGGTTCCACCCACGCCCACAACGGAAGCGCCGGTCTCGAGGACGGCTTCTGCGGCTCGCGTTGGGGTCATTCCCCGCTGCCAGGCATCCAGGACGCTGGCATGGTGTCCCTTGGATTCCAAGGCGGCCCCCACCGCCACAAGCCCCATGGGCGGCACTTCCTTCCGGGAGGCCCTGTCAGGAGGAACCCCCCGCCCGTCCCAGGGAGCCGTTAGCAGGAGAATGTCCACTGCCCAATACTTGCTCGTCGATCATGGATCACAAGTGGGTCCTTTGTCCCCGGCCGGTCGAATGGCCCAGCATGCCTGCAACCCGGCCAGCAACTGGAGAGTTTCGGCCGCATCCAGGGGAGAATCGGCCACCACTTCGGCCACAGATCGCTTCCCATCCAACAACGCCCAGACAGCCGCCGCAGGGGAAAACAAATCAACCCGTGTAAAATTGCCCATAGGGTCAAGGAACAACACCAGCGACCCCTCCCCGGAGGATCGCACCAGGTGCGTATTGGGAAGGAAGATCATTTCAGGAGGAAGCCAAGCCTGATAACTAGTAGGAGCCCAGCAAGGAACAGGACCCCGGTGATAGCGGCACAGCATTATGATCGTCGGAAAGGACCGGCTTTGAATCGACTCTTGTCTCATTGTTCCAACGTCCCCCGGATGAAGGCAAAAAAGGCATCGCTCAGCAGGGGGGTGACCGAGTAAATCTCACTGTCCGGTGGGGAAGGAGGCTTTAAGTCTTCCTTTTTTTTCTTTTCCTCTTTTTTCTCTTTCTTTATTTTATCCCGGGTTGCATTCCATGCAATTGCAATTGCCTCGGAATAAAGCCTCCAGAATCGCAAAAACCTCCTTTCACCACGGAGCGCCTCGGCGGTCCTGGTGAAAAGCCTACTCTCCAATCTCTCCGCTGTCTCGTTCAATCTGGACACCAGTTCTTCAGGCAACGCACGATAGGGCGGCATCTCGGAGACGATTTCAGCCACATCCCGGAGGGAACCAAAAAGAGGTGTAAGGTTGTTCCAGTTATTAACCCATTCAATATAGATGCCGGGCATGACTTGGCGCAGATGAAAAAGGAGTGCAAAGGCAGCTTGTCCATGCCACTCCTGGAGTGCTTTTACTTTCTCGCTATTTTCGCTTTCAGAGCCCTTCTGCCCTTTCTCCCCTTCAATCGCTTCAAGGCCGCCCCTGGCATGAGTTCTTGAGAAGGCATAAAAGCTCGTGCAAAGCTGTTGGATTGTACGTACAGGCTCTTCCCTCACGTACAACAAGTAGGCTCGCAACAGCTTTGTTCCCAACGAATGGTCCGATTGGTTCTTTTCACTGGTTTCATCGGAGCCCTCTGGCCAAAAGGTATCGACCACATCTTCGTTGGCTACGCGTGACACATAAAACACCTGCCCAAAAGCGGAAGAAAACAGTTCCCACGCGTCCCTTTTGTCCAGGCCCGTCCCTGGCGAAGCCAGCTTCCTCAATAGGCGATCGATGTTTACCGAGCAAAGAAAAAATGGGACCTGTTCCGGCTTACCACAATCTGTTTTTCCCCCATCAGATTTGGGTTCGCAAGCAATCCTTGAAAGAATTTTGATCATTTGGGCACTTTCCAAGTAATCCAAATTATCTAATCCCCACTGGAGTTGCGTTATTCTTTTTTTAATTTCTTTGAAATCCTTTCCTTTCTTCAATGCATTTCCAAGCTTTTCTCCCGAAATGTATATCACGGGAAGACCGTTGGTCTCCCCCTCCGTTGCCTCACCTTGGTCCAACAGCGCGGCAATTATCCTCATTACGTGCGATTTCCCGCAACCCCACGGACCTGCAATTGCCAGGCTGAAATTTCCTTGAACCTGGGCAAAGGGGAAACAATCATGAATGAACCTGATGAGACCCAAAGCGACCTGGGCCTGAGCTTCATCCAAGGCCGAAAGATTGTCCTTTTTTGGCTTAGTGCCTTTTCCAGTCCCCATTCCTCTCACCACCCTAAATGTCTTTTGTCGTTAGGATTTTTTGCGCCCAGGAAAAAAACTACTACGATGCTGTCATGGAATCTGAAATGTTTTGCAAGATCCAAGAGCCGCGAGCATACCAAACTAAAAAACAAGAAGGGACCAAAACTTCAAAGGGTTCTCACCCACCCCCTTATCTCCTCCTGTGGAGGGAATCAACGCCCAACCCATCGCACCTAACCCCTTCAAACCCAGGTGGTTCCGAATCATCTGGGGAACTGGACTTTAAAGTCCTCACGGTTCCCGGCGGAGGACCCCGAGGCGAGCAACTTGGGGCATCTCGGCCTGGGTTAGCGAAATTACCGGCCTGAAGGCCAAAATTTTGGGCGGCAATAGAGAATCCTGAGATTTCGGCGACCCAGGGTTCTGTTAGGCATTTGTTCGGTTTACTGAAAGTTCGAGGTTGGGTGGACCTGTCCCTTTTTTCCCCGGTTCTCCCCTGGTGTTGGAGGATGTCCGGCGTGGAAGAGGAAAGCCTGGGGGAACGCCCCCCCTGCCTTATGTCAAATCCTCCAAATAAGGAGGAGTTGCTGCCCCCCTGTATCGGAAAAAGGAAATTTCTTATTTACTTTTTCAGGCTTTTTCGGCCCCGCTCCTTTTCCTAGCCGTCACCACAAGATATGGCCATTCTTTGAATTCGAAGACTCTTATCGAATCAATTGGAAACCCTGCTTTCTCCAATACCCTCACAGCATCTTCCCAGCTAAAAACATGATAGCTTAAAGTTTCTCGAAAAGAATCACCGCTACCACTTTCCGGGACAAAAATATATTCTACCCTTTGCTCTTCTCCTTTGTATGAAACTTTATCGAATAGGAGGTATTTTTCTTTGTTGTAGTATATTTTTTGTAGTAACCGCCAAATGCCAGGCTCACGACCACCCTCGACAAAACCACTGTCAGACTCTTTTTTCCAGCGCCGGACATCGAAGACCAGAACCCCACCCTCTCTTAAACCCTCATAAACGGAACCGAAGACTTTTTCCAACCCCGACAGAGGCGAATGGGCTACGCTGTTACCCAAAAAATAAACGAAATCAAACTTCCCCCACTCATAAAAAAGTTCTCCGATTTCCTCCCACCTCTTTTCCTTGATGCCTTCATACCATTTTCCAGTGTTCTCGACCATAGAAAGCATCGATTTCGCACCATCTGAAAGGTAAACTTTATGATAGCCCTTGTCGTGAACAAGTCGGGCCACATCGCCTGTCCCACAGGCTGCATCCAAGATTTTAGAATTCTTTCCAATCTTGAACATTTCAAAAAGCACCAAAAGGACATTTAGCTCTTTCTCAAAATGCTTCCTGGCATCCGCAATCTGCCTAAAGACCCCACTTAGCTTCTTATAATCGTTCATTTCTTTTCCTCCGCACAGTTTTTACAAATACAGACCAAATCCTGGAAATTCATGCTGTCGCACAAAATTTCGCGACACATTTTTCTTTCCCAAGATGGAAACAGATAGCCCATAAGTAAAATGACTCAGCGAACATTTTAATCATGAAACATTTTTAGGGATAGTTTCCCACCCAAAAGGGGTGTCCAAGAAAAAAACGTTCAACCCACAGGTCGCAAATTGGGACGACAGACGACAGACCTCCCTCCATAACACAGTTAGGATTATGGGGTGTTAAAAAAAAGTAAGTCCAGGTTTTTTTAAATCGCAAAACAAATTCCAGCCGCTTTGAAGTGTTCCTGTGATCTCCCCTTCCCGGGGACCGCGGGAGGGCTCACCTGTCCAATCCAGACCGACGATTCTGTCCAAAATGGACCTGGTGTTGAGCTTTCCCCGGCGAGAAGGGGCCGGGTCATTCTTTTCCCGGGGGGAGGAGCCAGAAGGCGGCGTCCTGGAGGTGGATGTCCTTGGGGAGGGGGGCGGCCGCTTCGGGGGTCAGGGTGACCAGGGTTTTCTTCGCCCTGGGATGCTCTTTACCCGCCGCCTGGAGCCCCCGGACTTCCCGTTCCAGTGTTTCCGGGTCGGTCAGGTCCGCGGCGACCTGGATCAATTCCTCCCTTCCCTTGGGCCAACGGGCGAGCATGTCGACTTCATGGCCATCCCTGGTCTTGACGTAATGGATTTCCGCCCGGCGGCGCTCCAATTCCACCCGGACCACCGATTCCAGGGCGTGTCCCAGGTTGGCCTTCCCGGATCGGTCGTAGACAGGAATCAGGCCCGGGTCCACGGGATGGACTTTCCTGGGGTTCACCATGCGGCGCCGCTCGGAATCGGCCTCCACCCAGGTGAGCCGGACCAGGAAACAGTCTTCCAGGTACCTGAGGAATTCGTGAAGCGTATCCCGGGATACGGCAAGCCCCTGGGATTTGAGGGTCCGGTGGAACTTTTCCACACTGAAATGCCCTCCCGGGCTCCCAAGGAGATGCCGCACCATCCAGCGGAGACTGGTCACGTTGGCCACTTCATGGCGCTCGATCACGTCCCGAAGGATCGCGACATCCACATAATCTGCCAGGAGCTGAAACCGGTCGGCCGGCTGGAGCCCCTGGGCCTCGGGGAATCCTCCAACCTCCAGGTATTGGAGAAGGGCCCCCTGGAGCCGGGTCTTTTCCTTGGTGGAAAGAAGGAAAGGAGGTTCCGGGACCGGCAAACCATGGTGGCGCAAGAATTCTTCGAAGCTGAAGGGGAAGAGCCTCACTTCCCAGGCGCGGCCCCGCATGGATGTGGCGATCTCCCGGGAGAGGAAGGACGCCTAGGATCCCGTGAGAAAGACCTCCACCTTTTCCGTGTCCAGGAGCCGGCGGACGAAACGCTCCCACCCGGGAGTGACCTGGATCTCGTCGAAGCACCAGGTGACGGTTTCCCGGCCCCTGAAGGAGGGGAACCTGCGGTAATACTCCTCTACCAGGGTGGAGAAATCCCTGAGGGTGAAACCGGCCAACCGCTCGTCTTCCAGGTTGATGTAGGGAAGGCGCTCCTGGGAGATGCCTCTTTCCAGGCGTTGCCGGCGGAGCTGGTGGAGGAAGGTGGTCTTCCCGGCCCTCCGCATGCCGATCAGGGTGGTGGCCTTGTTCGGAAAGGTGAGCCGGCCCATCAGGCGCCGCTCGGTGCCCCCTGGGATAGGCCCGGCCAGGGACTCCGTGAGCCGGGCGGCCAAGGAGGCCCGGCTGGTGCGGTTTTCTTTTCAGGTGGCTGGCCCGGTTTCTCCTTCACAGAGGGAGAAAATTGGGGGGATTTCTCTTTCTGGAAAGGAGAATTAAGGAAAAAAAGCCGGAACGGGCCGGCAGGAGGCCAACCGGGTCTGCAACCAGAAGGGCATGGACACCATCTCGGCCGGGGCGGTGCTGGCCTGCTACCAGGAGGTGACGGGAAAGAGACTCTCGCCAGCGGAGATCCCGGCTCTGCTCCTGGAACTCGGCCTGGCCCCGTGGACGGCTCCTTGTCGGTGGCCATCACCGCCTCGAGCGAATTCAGCGTCCACAAGGAGGTCCTCACACAGTCGGGCAAGCGGGCCATCCTACACGGCCATCCCAGGTTTTCGGTGATCCTCTCCATGATCTTCGACGAGGAGGAGTGCGACCTCCGGGGAAGGTGCCACACCCACTGCGCCAAGGAGCGTTTCGCCGGCGGCATCCCCATCGTGCCCGGCGAGGCCGGCCGGGGGCCCCCCTCTTCTCCAGAAGGCCCAGAAGGCGGGGTATGGTGCATCTGCTGAGACTTCGCCGCCTCGACCTGTTCCACCTTGGGGCTTGTTGCGAGGACTTTTGCGCGCGCGGAAACCAGATAACCGCGCGCGGTAATCTTATGCGCGCCCCTCATACCAGGCTCCCTTCTTGGCGCCGTGGCGGAGGAGCTTCCCCTTCGCCGTAAGCTTAGAGAGCAGGCGGTAGGCCTGGTCGGGGGACAACCGGCACAGTTCCACCGCCTCCCGCCTGGTGATCCGCCCGTGGGCCTCTACATACTGAAGCACCATCTGCTCCTGTTGGAGGCGCTCGAATCCCCGCTGGCGGACGTAGGCGGACTCCTGGCCCAGCCTCCGGTAGGTGGCGGCCGACAGGTGCCAGGTCCGGCCCTTTCCCCGCCCCCGGGCCTCCAGCAGCCCCAC
>CAYQBW010000002.1:835-23033 GCA_964415725.1 uncultured Planctomycetia bacterium | reverse complement strand
GTGGGACGCGTGCCGGTCCTTCTCCATGCGGGGGGACTGGGTCCGGGCGAGCGACGAGAGGGAGGAATACGGGACGACCCTGACGGACAACGTCTACTTCCTCTCGGGAAAATGGTGGGCCAGCCGGGCTTTTTCCCTCTATGGGAGGTTTTCCTGGATCGACAGCAATTACAAGGGCGCCACCCTCGGCCCGAGAAGGCACCTGGTGAGGGCCGCCTTCAAATTTCCCGAGAAGGGCTTTTACGCGAACTTCACGGCCGTGGCGCAATACAGGACCCTCCATGATTTCTCGACGGAGTTCTCGGATTTCCTCTATACCCTCCAGGCTTTCAAGCCTTACTACCAGTTCTCAGGCTACGTCACGAAGGAGTTCGGGGACCATTTCTGGGTGGATTTCGGCCTGGATGTGAGGGAACTGAGATATGACAGCGACGAATCGGTGAACAACCACGAGTTCACCCGTCCCTACGTCACCTTGAACTTCGCGGATGTGTTCACCGAGGGGGGGACATTGGAATTGACCTGGGAGAACTGGGACACGGACGATCACGACATGTTCTCCTGGGGGGCCGCTTACATCCAGAAGTTCAGCGACAGGTTGAAAGGAACCATCGGGAGTTACTTCGAGACCTACGATTACGACAACATCTCCGGGGACGAGCGCGAGAACGTTCGGACCTACTACCTCAAGGCCAGGTACATGCTTTGCCAAAACGTGTGGTTCAGGGGGAAACTGGACTATTCGGTGGACGAATATGACTCCTTCACAAGGTTGGAGACCGGCATTCAGGTCGTTTTCTAAGGAGACCGGTTCAATGCGAAGCCATAGATGGATCGTTGGCCTTCTCGGGGCTTTCTCGTTCTCACTGGCTTGCTGCGCTTCCTTGTTCTTCCCCGGCGAGAGGGCGCCCAGCGTGAGGCCCGAAAGCGGTTTGAAGTTCTCCCACAAGGCCCACGCGGATGAAGCGACCTGCCTGGATTGCCATGGGAAGGCCACCGAGGGCAAGGAGGCGGGGATGCCCAGAAAGGAACTCTGCCAGACTTGCCATGACGAGGCCGATCACACCAAGAAAGAGAACAAGGACTGTTACCTCTGCCACGTGAGGCCCATCAAGAAACCGGCCTGGCCACGCCCCGCCCTCTACGAAGATATTACTTTTTCCCACGCGGCCCACGTGAAATCCGAGAAGGATTGCGCCAAGTGCCACGGGGACGTGGCGGGGACGACCAGGATCGGCCAGATCGTCATTCCCCGGAAGGACGAGGTCTGCGTCCAGTGCCACGAGGCGGATGTCTCGAGCGCGGACAAGTGCAGTCTTTGCCACATAAAGACCAGGGCGGGGATCAAACCCGCGGACCACGGGAAGTCCTGGAAGAAGGTGCACGGGATGGTGGCCCGGGAAGGGTTCTTCGACAAGAAGTGGTATCGCTGCACCTATTGCCACCAGGAAAGCTATTGCAACACCTGCCACAAGCACGAGGAACCTTCGACGCACAACGAGACCTGGCGGCGCGGGACCCACGGCCTGGTGGCCGAAGTGGACCGGATGCAATGCAGGGTCTGCCACCAGGAAGACATGTGCATCCGCTGCCATTCCATGGCGCCCCCCTATCCGCGGGACGCGACTCATATTGGGTTGACCGGGTGCTCCGAGGAATGCCACAGGAACGCCCACCGCTTCGGCGGGGAAGACTGCAGGAATTGTCACAAATAGAAGAATCAGATTCACAAGTAAAGGTTTAACGACAAGATCCAGCTGGGAGGTTGAAAATGACCAAGGACCAGACCAGGAGGGATTTCCTGAGAACGGCAGGCGCCTCCGCCTTCACTCTCGGGGCCGCCGCCGCGCTGGAGAGCTGCCGGAACAGGGGGTTTTCGGATACCAAGAGCTTCCATCCCGAGCTCAATTCGAAACTGGAATACGACAAGGTGGTCTACTCCGCCTGCGGCATCTGCATGGTCGGGTGCGGGATGAAGGTCTACGTGAAGGACGACCGGGCCATCTTCGTGGAGGGCAACCCGGCGGATCCCTTCAGCCGGGGCCACCTCTGCCCCAAGGGGAAGGCCTCGCTGGGTTTCCTCTATAACCCCGACCGGCTTCTCTATCCCTTGAAACGGACCAACACCGCGGCCAAGGACGTGGGGGTGGACCCCCAGTGGCAGAGGATCACCTGGGAGGAGGCCTACCAGCTGATCGTGTCCAAGATCCAGGCGGCCACGAACAACTTCGCCAACGGCGAGAGGCTGGCGGTCTTCACTCATGGCGAATACGGCTGGGTCACCAAGCTTCTGACCGGAATCGGCTCCCCCAACATCGTCACCCACTACGACACCTGTTTCATTACCTCCTTCGTGGGAAGGAAGGCCCTGACGGGGGGGCTTCCCTGGACCAACCTGAGAGGGGCGGACTACATCCTCTCCTTCGGGTGGGACCAGCCCGAGCGGGCCAAGAACCAGCCCACGGCCGACTTTTCCGAGGCCGCGGCCGGCGGCGCCAAGGTGGTCTGCTTCAATCCCTTCCAAGGGGCCGTGGGGGCCAAGGCGGACCAGTGGATCCCCATCAAGCCCGGCACGGACCTGGCCGTCATGCTGGCCATGATCAACTACATCCTTTCCAACAACCTCTTCAACTCCTCCTACGTGGGGAGCAAGACCAACTTTTCCGCCCACGAGACGGCCATCCGGAACGCCTTCTCCTCCTATACGACCTCCTGGGCCGAGGGGATCTCGGGCGTGCCGGCGGCGACCATCGAAAAGATCGCAAAGGAGTTCACCTCCGCCAAGAAGGCCATCCTGCCCATCCACAAGAGGGACGGGGCCACAGGGCCCAACTACGCCAACAGCTTCCACGCCACCCACGCGGCCCTCATCCTGAACGCCCTGGTGGGCGCCATCGACCGGGAGGGGGGCGAGGCCTGCCTGGCCTTCGGGTACAAGCCCAAGGCGCACCTGGAGTTCGAGGAGAACCCGCCCAAGGACCTGAAGACCTTGATTACCGAGAAGGGCTCCATCGACGGGAAGCACAAGTTCCCCCTGGTGAGAGACCTGATCACGGACCGGGGGATTTTCTCGAACACGGCGGACCGGATCATTAAGGAAGATCCCTACCCCCTCAAGATGGCCATCTTCCGCCGCTACGGGCTCCTCACCTTCCCCAACCCGGCCAAGATGGCCCAGGCCTTGAAGAAGCTGGACTACGTGGTCTTCGTGGACACCATGCCCAAGCAGATCATGTGGTACGCCGACCTGGTCCTCCCCGAACCGGTCTTCTTGGAGGGCGACGGAATCGCCGCCAGGAAGTATTGCACGCCGGGCTACAAGTTCGTCCTGGTCAAGACCAAGGCGCACGCCCCCCTGGGCGAGAACAAGGGCTGGAGCGGGGTGGTGATGGAGATCGGAAAACGGATCGACCAGCTCCGGGGAACGAAGTATTTCAAGCTCAAGGGCGGTGACTGGGTCACGCCGGGGGACGAGAAGAACTCCATCGCCAACGACCTGAAGTCCGGGATGACCTTCGCCGAACTCCTGCAGTCCCCCAACGGGATCTACATCAAGGAACAGGCGACCTACAAGTCCAAGTCCTCCTACAAAACCCCCTCGGGAAAGATCGAGATCTACAGCGAAAAGATGAGCGCCGCCGGCTACGACCCTCTTCCCAAGTGGATCCCCAAGGCGAGCACCCCGGACTCGACCTACCCCTTCTACCTTCTCTTGCGGCGCTGGCCGGGGATCAAGCACAGCGCGCCCGTCAACTCGGACAATCCCTACTCCCTGGACGCCTTCCCCTACCCCGTGGCGGTCATCCACCCCTCCAAGGCGGCATCCCTTGGAATCGAGGACGACGACGAGGTCTGGATCGAGTCTTCCAACGGGAAGATGAAAGCGCGGGCCAGGATTTCAGAGAGGATAAGGCCGGATTGCGTGATGACCAACCACAATTACGGCCATACGATGCTTGGCTTGACCTACAAGTTCCCCGATCAAAGCGACGGTCCCCTGGTTCCCGACAGGGCGGAATCCACGGTGATCGCCAACAAGGACTGGTCCGCCTGCGCCTGGATGTGCGACGTCTGCGTGAAGGTCTACAAGGCCTAGGAGGTTTGGAAATGGAAAAGGAAACCGGAAGAAGAGATTTCCTCAAGTTCCTGGGAATCGGCGCCGGCCTGCTGGCCACCCCCGCCGCTCTTCCCGCCCAGAGAAGGGAGCTGGACGGAGGGACCGCGGTCACCCACGGCATTCTCGTGGATACCCGGAAGTGCGTGGACTGCAAGGCCTGCCAGGTCGCCTGCAAGACCTGGAACGGGACCGGGACGGACACGACCAAGTTCAAGACCGACTTCGCCCCCGAGACCTGGTCCTACGTCCAGGAGGTGGAGAAAGGCTACTACGACGAAAAGACCCCGACGGCGCAATATGCCATGGTGAAAAGGCAGTGCATGCACTGCGAGGATCCTTACTGCGTGCGGTATTGTCCCCTCGCGGGGAAGGCCATGCACAAGGAGCCCGACGGGCCCGTGCTCGTGAACCACGACAACTGCATCCGGTGCAAGACCTGCGTCAATGTCTGCCCTTACGGGGTCCCGAAGTATGACGCCGGAATCAACAAGATCGTGAAGTGCGTCTTCTGCTTCGGGCGCCTCCGCCAGGGAAGGACGCCGGCCTGCGTAGACACCTGCATCGCCGGGGCCCTGACGGCGGGAAAGATCGAGGACGTCCGGGCCGCGGCCGAGGCGGCCTACCAGGACGGCTACCCGGTCTGGGGCCTTTCCACGGGCTGGAAGACGTCCTGGATCTACATCTTCCCCAAGGGCTTCCAGCCGGAGAAGATCCTGAAGAGATCCTGACGCAGGAGTAGGAGTCCGGGCGGGTGGGAAACCCGCCGGGTATCATGGATGCAAGGAGCCGAAAACGATGAGAAGACCAAGCATACTGAAAGACGCTTTTCTTGGGCTTGGGGTCCTGGTTCTCCCCCTCGCCTTTCTCTCCATCGAGAGCGCTGGAAACAACCCCGTCCCCGGCCCCCTCCAGGGAGCGGCCGCGAAGCCTTCCAAGAAGAACCGCTACCTGGGCGTCAAGGCCTGCAGGAGCTGCCACAAGGCCAAGAACAAGGGAAACCAGTACCAGGTGTGGCTCAACGGCCCCCATTCCAAGGCCTACAAGGTCCTCGGAACGGAGGAGGCCAAGAAAGTCGCGGCCAAGCTCAAGATCGCCGATCCCCAGAAGAGCCCCAAGTGCCTCAAGTGCCATGTCACGGCCTTCGGTGTGGACAAGAAGCTGAAAAAAAAGACGCTCAAGCTCGAGGACGGGGTGGGTTGCGAAGTCTGCCACGGCCCGGGCGAGAAGCACAGGAAGGGCCGCATGAGGGCCGTCATGAGCGGCAAGGTGGACCCCAAGGTCTTCACTCCTCCCCCGCCCGGGGAGATCGTGACCCGTCCTCCCGTGAAGGTCTGCCTGGGGTGCCACAACCCGGAGAGCCCGACGTTCAAGAAGTTCTGCTTCGTGAAGGCCTACTTCAAGATCGTCCACCCCGATCCGAGGAAGAAGAGGGATCCCCGGGAGTGGAAGGCCATGAAGGCCCAGATCAAGCCCGGTTGCAAGTGCCGGCATGCCGAGTGCGGCGGATACGTGGACCTGAAGAAACTGGAGAAAAAGAAAGGAAAGTAGCCGTTTCCAACCGGTGTGTCGCGGTGTGGGCTGTCGCTTGTGAAAGGTGACAGCCCACACTTCATACATTTCATGGGGATGAATCGTCATGGATGACTTTTCCACTCCTCTGGCCAGGCCGGCGGCGGGAATTCTCTTCGGAGGAGGGAGCTCCAGGATGGGGCGCCCCAAGCAGCTCCTTCACGCCGGCGGAAAGTCGATCCTGGCCCGGCTGGTGGAGACCCTGGAGCCCTGGGCCGCGGAAGTGGTTCTCCTCGGGCAAGGGCCTCTTCCAGGCGACCTCCCCCCCCTGGAGGTCTTTGAAGATCCCCCCGGTCCAGCGGGACCTCTGGCCGGCCTGCTGGGAGGGATGCGGAAGAGGCCGGGAAGTTCCTGGATCCTGGTGGGGTGCGACATGCCGCATGTCACGGGGGAGGCTCTCTCCTGGCTTCTTTCCCACGCGGGCCCCTCCATCCCGGCCGTCCTCCCGATCCTTCCGGGATCCTCCCGGCCCGAGCCCCTTCTTGCCTGGTACGGGCCTTCCCTCCGCCCCCGCGTGGAAGAGCAGGTCCGAAGGGGCCGAATGGCCTTGAGGAAGCTTTCGTCCTTCCCCGGGGTCCTCACTCCCAAGGTTCCCGAAGAACTCGCAATTTCCTGGAAGAACATCAATACACCCGGCGAACTCTCCGATGAGACTTCCCTTTACTTTCCTTGAAGCATGGACCGGCCGATGAGGTTCGAAGAATGACGTTGCTGAAGTGGCGGCGTTCCGGCGGCGCGGGTGGGATCTTTTCCCTTCTCCTCGGGGTGCTCTCGGCCTTCCTTTGGGCCGTGCCTCTCCCGGCGCAGGACGAGTGCCTGGAGTGCCACAAGCCCGGGACGAAGGCCCCGGCGGTCAAGGTCCCGGAGTGGGCCGCCCACGCCGACATGGACTGCTCCGACTGCCATGGCGAATTGGATATCCCTCATCCCAAGAAAGTCCCCCGGGTCCGTTGCGGGATCTGCCATTCCGACGAGGTGGAAGCCCTCCAGGGATCGGCCCATGGAAAGGCGCTTCGCAGGTACCTCGCCTCGAAAGGGAAAAAGGATTTCGCCTCCTGGTGCTTGTCCTGCCACGGGAAGGATCCCCACGCCCTCAGGCCCGGGAAAGACCCCGCTTCTCCCATCCACAGGAAAAATATCCCCGCCACTTGCCTCTCCTGCCACAATTCGAGGGAATTCCCCGGAGTGGCGGGATATGAAAAAAGCGTGCACGCCAAAGCGGTCGAGCAGGGAAACCCCAAGGCGGCGGTTTGCACGGATTGCCACGGCACCCACGACATCAAGCCCTTCAGGGAACTCACCTCCAAGGTCAACCGCCTGGAGATTCCCAGGACCTGCGGCCAATGCCACCACGACCAGGAAACCGCCTACAAGGCCAGCATCCATTGGAAGGCCGCAAAACGCGGGTTCGAGGAATCTCCCGTTTGCACGGATTGTCACGGGGAGCACTTGATTCGCTCGCCCCGGGACCCCCGGTCCCCCACGTGGAAGGGAAACACGGCGAAAACTTGTTCCTCTTGCCATTCCTCGGAGCGGTTGACCAGGAAGTTCAACATCCCGGCGGACCGGGTGAAAACCTTTTTCGAGTCCTACCACGGCCTCTCCAGCCGGCTCGGGAACCTGGAAGCGGCGGATTGTTCTTCCTGCCACGAGAACCACAAGGTCCTTCCTTCCTCGGATCCCGCCTCGAGCGTGAATCCCGGGAACCTGGGGAAAACCTGCGGGCGGTGCCATCCCGGGGCTTCCAGGAGGTTCATCAAGGAGCCCGTCCACAAGGAAGGGGCCGGGTCGGAAGCGCGGATCGTATGCCTTGTGAGGGGTTTCTACATCTACTTGATCGTCGTCGTGGTGGGCTTGATGCTCCTCCACAACGTCCTGGACCTCTACCGCAAGTTCACAGGCAAGATCAGCTTCATCCGCCGCCCCGCCCTACGGCCCAGGTTCAGCGTCCCCGAAAGGATCCAGCACGTGGTTCTCCTGGTGTCTTTCGCGTCCCTTGTCGTCAGCGGCTTCGCCCTGAAATTCCCCGATTCCCCCTTCGCCTGGCCCTTCCTGGCGATCAAGGGGGAGAGCGAAGCCTTCCGGAGGCTGGTGCACCGGGGCGCGGCTTTCCTCTTCGTGGCCCTTTGCCTCTGCCATGTCCTGTACCTGGCCCTTTGGAAACGGGGACGGAACCAATTCCGTCTCCTCCTACCGGGCCCGGAAGACGCGAAAGAAGCCTTCCGCGTGGTCCGGCATTACCTCTTTCCCCGCGGCCACAAGACCTTCATCCTGCCGCATTACGGCTACGTGGAGAAGGCGGAATACTGGGCCCTCGTCTGGGGTTCGGTGGTCATGTCGGTAACGGGAGCGTTCTTGTATTTCTCGGATTTCACCATTTCCCATTTTCCCCTTTGGGTCTCCGACCTGATGGTGACCATCCACTTCTGGGAGGCGGTCCTGGCCACCCTTGCGATCCTGGTCTGGCACATCTACTGGGTCATCTTCGACCCGGAGATCTACCCCATGAACTTGACGTGGTTGAAAGGTGATCCCAGGCCGGGGGGGGAATTCCACGCGGAGCCGGACCGGGTGTGGGAAGAGGAGAATCCTTCTTCCCCCGAAGAAGACGCCCGGTAGGAAGGAGAAGAAGGCGTATTTCCGGCCGGCGGGGTCACTCCGGCACGGACTATCCGGGGCGGGACGGTTTGTACCCGGGAAAGTAAATGAAAAAGGCGGTTCCCTCCCCCGGTTCGCTTTCGACATCCACCCGGCCCCCGTGTTCCCCGATGATGCCCCACACGATGGAAAGCCCGAGGCCGACACCCTTGTTGCCCTTGGTGGAGAAAAAGGGCTCGAATATTTTGTCCAGGTTCTCCTTTGGGATCCCGCATCCGTTGTCCCGGATGACAAGCCGGTGGAATGTCTCCCCTTCCTTCGCGAGCGACCCTGTGGAGATGACGATCTCCCCCTTCCCCTCCTCCACGGCGTCGGCCGCGTTGGAGAGGAGATTGATCAGGACCTGTTGCAACCGGTTTGAATCGCCGAGAACGATGGGCGGCTCCTTGGAAAGGTCCTTCGTGACCTTGATCCTCTTGAGCTTCAGGATGCTGTCCATGATGGAAAGGGAATTCTCCACCACTTCGTTGAGATCCACGGGGGCCATCTTGGGAGAATATTGCCGGGAGAAGTCGAGCAGGCTCTTTACGATCCCCCGGCATCTCTTGGTCTCCCGGACCACCACCTCCAGGTCTTTCCTGGCTTCCTCGGGAAGGTTCCCGTGCTTCAGGAGAAAACTGCTGTATGTCAGGACCCCCGTGAGGGGATTGTTGATTTCATGGGCCACCCCCGCTGCCAGCCTCCCGACGGAAGCGAGCTTGTCCGACTGGTAGAGCTTCTCCTTGCTTTCCGAGAGTTTTCTCGTCATTTCGTTGAAAGCATCGGCCAATTGCTTCAACTCGTCGTTCCTCCGGCACTCGATCCGGTAGGAAAGGTCGCCCTCGGCGACGGCCCTGGTGGCGGTGACGAGCTTGTGGATGGGGTAGGTCACGAATTTCTTGAAGAAATACCAGAAGATGAGGCTGATGATCACGATGGTCCCGGCCGTGGAATACAAGATCTGGAGCTTGTTCTTCAACAACGTTTCATCCACCCTTCTCAAGGACATCACGACGTCGAGGACGCCGAGAACCCTCTTTTCCTTGGGGTGGGCGTGGCAGGCCGCGCTGGAACAGGCGGGTTCGTTGTAGATGGGGTTGATGATCCCCAGGCTCCTTCCTCCGCAGGGGTTCTTGAAGATTCTGACCCTCTTGGTGATGGAGAGATGCTCGAGCGGCTTGTCCGCGGCGTGGCAGGAGTAGCAGGCTTCCTCCTTCTTGTCCACCATCCTCCCGATGAGCATCTTCTCGGAGGAGTAGATGATCTTCCCGTTCTTGTTGAAGATCCTGACCTGTTCGATCCCTTTCTGGCGGCCGATGTCGTCTATGATCTTGTGGATCCTCGAGCGCTGGTTCAGGAGCATGTCCTGCCGGGTGCTGTTCTTGATGACCTGGGCGAGCAGGTCTCCCTGCTCCTTGACCTGGCGGATGAAGGCGGCTTCCTGGCTCTTGATCGGGAAATAGGTCGACAGGGCGAGGAGAAGGATCGAGGAAATGCTCAACCCGAGGAGCTTGGTGCTGATGCGTGCCATCTAATCCGCCGGAATTTCCAGGTGCCTTCCGGCCGGGGGCCGGAGATAAGCCTCAGGCTTCTTTCTTCTTTTTCCCGTTCTTCGGAGTATCCATGTACTTGAAAAGGAAGACAAGGAGGATCAGGAAGCAGGCGAGGAGAAGGTATTCCATCCCCTTGGTTTCGAAGATGTTCACGTAGTAATAGGTTTCCATCTCGGAACTTTCCTATACTTTTTCCCTCATTACGGGCATCCTGGAGACGACCCAACGGAAAACCCAGACCTCTATGAAGATGATCATCAATGTGACCACGATTTCCTGCCACGACGGGTAATACTTGGGTGAGGCGTTCCACTTGAAGGCGATGACCGAGATGTTCAAGCGGTTCAGGACGATTCCGATCAGGGACAAGATGGCGGCGAAATTGATGACTCCCAGGTGCCGGTGCTTGACCCCGAAGGCGTAGATGCAACCGGGAACCAGGACGAAGCCTACTACCTCGAGAATATACCAGAAACCCCAGAATCCGTGGATGAGGTTCCACCTCTTCTCGTGGATGAAGACCAGGGCCTGAAAGAAGTAGTAGACGAACAGCGCCAAGGTGGCCATCTTGGCGAGTCCCACGACGATCTCTTCGTGGTTTTTTTCGTGTTTCTCGTCGATGTAGCGGCGGAGGACCTTCCTGCTGACGGAGCCCTCGAAGATGACCATGGAAAGGCCGGCATAGATGCTGGAGAAGAAGAAGAGAAGGGGGATGAACTCGGAGTACCAAAGGGGATGTATCTTGGGCTTGGCCATCAGGAAGAGAGCGCCCAGGCCGGATTGATGGAGGGTGGAGAGGGTGATGCCGAAGATGACCGCCCCCAGGGTCAGGGAGGAGAGCACCTTCCTGGCTTTTTCCAGGTTCAGCCAGCTCGCCACGACGGGAGAGAATTCCAGGAACTCCGTGGCCATGTAGAGAAGGAAGTGCCAGGCCACGAGGAAAAGCACGGAGTTGTAGCCGAAAGAGTTCCCGATGATGGGGTTCACGATGTGCCAGGGCCGTCCCAGGTCCAGGACGAGAGCGCCGGCGTAGAAGAGGTAGGCCAGGAATCCGTTCAAGACGGTCACGTGGGCGACGGGAGCGAACTTCTTCGCCCCCATGACGTAGACGAAAAAGGTGACCACATAGGCTCCGCCCGCGAAGGCGACCCCCGTGATGACGTCGAACCCGATCCAGAATCCCCAGGGGAATTCCTGGGAGAGATTGGTAACCGCCCCCAGTCCCTTGACGAACCGGACCGCCACGATCGCCAGGCCCAGGAGGATGATGGGAACGGAAATGACATTGAATACGGTAAAATAGGGGGGTCTGGGCTTGAGTTCCGAGATGATGAACCTGAGGTAGGCGGAAAACCCTGTTCCTATGGATTTGCTTTGTTCCATCACTGTTCCTCTTCGGCGTCCGAGTCGTCCCTGCTCCTGGAGAGGATGCTCAAGCCCATCAGGAAGGCGGGGAGGCTGAAAAAGACGATGGGGACGGCATAAAGGAATTCCCTGGTAAACTGCGGGTAAGGCGTGGTCCCGAGGTCCGTCCGGAAACCGATCTTGTCGAAAGGAACCGACGCCAGGTAGAGCCAACCGGTCCCTCCGACCTCATGCTCCCCGTAAATCCTCCTGTAATACCTGGATGGGTGCCTGTAGACCCTGGTCCTGGCGATCTCCATGAGATCCTTCTTTTTCCCGAACATCAGGGCGTCGGTGGGGCAGGCTTCCACGCAGGCGGGTCTCTTCCCCTCCTTGAGCCTGTCCCAGCACATGTCGCACTTCCGGATCCGTGGATTCCAGGAGTTGTATTCGAACTTGGGGACGTCGAAGGGGCAGGAGACCATGCAAAACCTGCAACCCATGCACTTGTTCCCCCTCCAGATAACGGGCCCGACCTTGGTTTTGAGCATGGCGTTGGTGAGGCAGGCCGCCGCGCAGGCGGGCTGCCAGCAATGCATGCACTGCCTCTTCACGAACACCACGCCCTTCTCCGTCTTGTACCTGTTGACGACGGTGAACTGTGTCGGGCTCGTGGTCCTGTGTTTCTCCAGGGCGCCGTCGTTCCGGACGTCCGGAACCGGGTTGTCGTGGGCGGTGGCGCAGGCGATCTCGCAGGTTCTGCAGCCTATGCAACGGGTCGTGTCCACGAGAACACCGAAGAACTCCTTGGGGTGGCGCTGGTTTTCCGCCCGCGCTCTTCCTGGAATCGCGGTCGCGGCCGCTCCCAGGGCCACCGACTTTAGAAGGTCTCTACGGTTCATTTCCGATCTCCTTTCGGCGTCTTATTTTTTCCCCTTCCCGTCCTTCTTGTGACAGAACCCGCAGTTCTTCGCCGCGTCCGCCCCCGTCTTGATGTGGTGGCACTTCCAGCACACCTTGTGGATCACCACCTTGCTGCTCAACCTCTCGTCCGTAATATTGGAAGGAGCGCGGTGGTGGCACCGGGTGCAGGGGCGGATCTTGGTGTCGCCGGCCTTTTCGGGATGATGGCAGGTGGAGCAATCGATCCAGAAGTCCTTGAAGAATTGGGGGTGGGGGGTCTTCAACTTCGGGGCGTGGGCCTCGTGGTGACAGGTGGTGCATTCGATATCCAGGTCGTCCACGTGCTCCAAGTGGGGAAAGACGGCCTTTCCAAGGAAGGGGGGGGACTTGAATATGATGACCTCCTTGGATCCGCCCTGGGGAGAGGGCGCTTTCGACATCCCAAGAATGCCGGCCACCAGAAGCGACAAGAAAACGGGAAAGAGGAGAATTTTCATTGATCAACCCTCTCTTGCTTCGATTCCGGTCCCCTCCTCGAGAAAACAGGTCCTGAAGGCCTCCCACCTCTTCCTCGTGTCCTCTTCGGGCTTACCGGTAGTGGATTCCCCCTCCGCGCGCTTCTTGTACTCTCTCCAGTAGCGATCGATGTCTTCCTTGAACCTGGGATAGGCCTCGGCCCCCACGAAAAGACCCTGCAGGTCCCCCGGGAGGCTCTCCGGCTCCAGGGCGCAGATCCAGCCGAGGTCGTATGGCCTGAACCGGAGGTAATCGATGTGGTCCCCGAGGGACTTGTTGGAATCCACCACCCTTCCATTCACGGGGGAAGGGAAAGAAAGACGCTGTCCGTCCTTGACGATGGTGAAGAGGGGGGCCCCCTTTTTCACCTTGGCGCCCGTCTCGGGAAACTCGATCGAATCCGGCGCTCCGAGGAGCTTGATGGTGAAATCGTCCAGGCCCACCTTTACCAGGCCGTTCAACTCCAGGCTCACCCATGTGTGGGCCTTGGAAACGAAGACACCGGCGGGGACATTGATCTCGTGCTTCGAACGGGAAGGCCCGGAGGAAGGGGTGATCAGGTGGACCTGGGGCTTGGTTTCCCTTTCGATTCTTTCCCTCCGCCGGATCAGGCACTTGTTCACGAAGTCCACGAGTTCTTCCTCGGTGAAAGGCTTCTGGACGAAATCCATGGCGCCGTGCTTCATGGTTTCCACGGCGGCTTCCACGGTGGCATAGCCCGTGATGATGATTACGTCGATGTCGGGCCTGAAGTGCTTTGCCGCCTTGGTCACCTCCACCCCGTCCATCTCGGGCATCTTCAAATCCACGAAGAGAAAGTCGTAATCGTGCTTCTGGATCAGCCCCAGCGCCTCCTTGCCGGATTGGACCGTGTCGATGGAGAAACCGTCCATGGCCAGGATCTTGCGGAAACTGGCCAGGACCACCTCCTCGTCGTCCACCGCCAGGATCCGGGCCTTGGGATTTTCGACCTCCACTCTTTTCAAGGTCGGAGCCTCGTCGGAGAAGTCCAGGCGGAGGGCTTCCTCCAGGGCCTCCTTCCTCGCCTTGAGGCGCTTTGCCTCCTGGTACTTGAAGATGATGTAACGCAGGAGGAGGTCGATCAGGATGAAGACGACGATCGTCAATATTACCAAGAGTGGGACCAATTCTTTTCCTCCATGGTTACGGTTCCACGGGTGATCTACACCCTCCCTGGTTCCAAGCGGTCAAGTAGTGGATTTCTTCCTCCACTCTCGTAGGTGCAACCTTCAGAAGCCACCCCGCCCCCGATGGATCGGTGTCGAGGAGCGACGGGTTCCGGGTCAGTTCCTCGTTCCGGGAGATGAGCAGGCCGCTCAAGGGAGCCCGCACCTTGTTTTCCCCGAAGGATCTCGAAATGAAGGAGACGAAAGGCCTCCCCTGGATGACCTCTTTGTCGAGGGGATAATAATCCACCTTTTCCAGGTCTTCGATGAGCCCGGGAAACGTCGGGCCCGCCAGGAAGACCGCCGAGCCCCCTTCTTCGATCAATGCCCGGGAATGGTTTCCCAGGGACAGGCAGGTTCCGGGGGGAGGCGGAGAGGGAGGAGGTTCTTCCTTCCTCTTGGAATCCAGGACGCTCCTGCGGCCTTTCCGGACCCACATCAAGGCCCGGTGGATCACTCCCAGGAGTTCCTCCGGTTCGAAGGGTTTGGGGACCACGTCGAAGGCCCCCAGGCGGAAGGAAGTCAGAATGTTCTCGAGAGTGGCGTAACCCGTGATGAAGATGAAAGGGATCCGGGGAAGGTCCGCCCGGTGCGTTTCCAGGAGGGAATGGCTGGAGCCGTCGGGAAGCAGGAGGTCCAGGATGGCGAGCTGGTAGGACTTTTCCTTCAGCTTGGCCAGGCCTTCTTCGAGGGTCCTGGCCTTGTCCAGGCGGAAGGGGCCGAGGCCGATCACCTTTTGAACGGCGCCCAGGACCACGTCCTCGTCCTCCACTACCAGGATCTCGAAGCCTTCCCTCAAAACCAGACCTCCAGGTTGAGATTGGGCCTACAGGAGAAACCTCTTTCAGATCCACTTAATTTCTTGGCCAAAGGGCCAAAAGGCAAAGAAAACCTGGAGGCATGCCCTGGGAAAAAAAGAAAGTTCTTCCCCGAGTCTTTCCGGTTGGGGAGGGGGGGTGACCCTTACAAAGGGCGAACAAGAACAAGAAAGGGGTGGCGGAGGATGGAATTTATGTTTCCCCGGTCCCTTCTCTTCCGGCGCCGGGAGGCGGGACCGTTCCCCGGGACCCGCCCGGGCCCGGGGGCCCGGGCGGGCCGGCCTCGGGGAGCCTCCGTCAGAGGCCGCCCAGGACCAGGGCGGCGCCCCTGGTGGTGACCACGGGCTTGCGGGAGGGATCGCCCAGGAGGAGCCACTGGAAGTTCATGGGGATTCCCACAAGGGCCTGGTCCCTGGGGACGGGCACCCTGAGAGCGCCCGGGGTTCCGGTATAGAGGGGCGCGTCCAGGGAGATGTTGAGGAAGCACGAGGGGGCGCCGATGATCTTCAGGTCCAGCGGCAGGGGAAGGCCCAGCCAGGAGGTCTTCGAGATTCCGAAGAAGAGGGCCCCCACGGGAGCGCTGGTGTTTCCCACGCTGAAGCCCAGGTTCCAGCCCAGCCCGGGGACGCCGCCGATGGCGAAACTCGGCGTTCCCTTGGCCCCGGAACAGGCGCTCCCGAAGTAGGCCACCTTTTTGTAGAGGTAGATCTTGTCGCTCACCCTGGTGATGTTGGCGGCCCTGTCCCGGACCTCCATGACGACGGTCCGGGTCCCGAGGGAAGAAGATCCGCCGTAATCGGTGAGTTTCCACGACCGGGACGTGGCGAACCGGAACCAGGGGGACCAGGATCCCCGGTCGTTGTGGAAGCGCATGGAGGCGAGGCCCGAGTGGGGGTCCGAGGCGGTGATGGACAGGGTGACGGCCGTCGAAGAGGTCGCCGCGGCCCCGTGGTCGATCTTCAGGGAGACGCCCGCGGGGGGCAGGGCGTCGATCCAGTAGGGTCCGGAGGAGACCCATTGGTCGTCCCAGTTCCTGGCCTTGTCGGTGGAGCGGATGTTGAAGTACCAGGCGTGGGAGGAACTGGGCAGGGTGGCCGAAGTCGTGGTGACGGCCCCGATCTTCTTGATCGCTCCGGGCCTGGCGGGCTTGTCGTCGCTGAAGAGGATCCCGTAGCCGTCGATGCCCGAGTGGGCGTCCCGGGCGGGGGACCACTTGAAGGTGATCCTTGGGTTCCTGGACCAGACCCCCGTGGAGTGTGTGGTGGACTTCAGGTTGGTGACCGTCCCGGGCTGGACGGTGTCGATGTAGTAGGGGCCCGTCCAGGAGTAGGATTTGCCCCAGTTCCCGGACCGATCCACCGAGCGTATGCTGAAGTAGTAAGGCTTGGCGCTGGAGGGGTAGGTTCCGGTCCAGGAGGTCAGGGCGCCGATGTCCTTGGTCGCGTCGGGGAAGGCGGCGGAACCGAAACGGGTCAGGATGCTGTATCCGTCGATCCCGGAAAGGTTGTCGTAGGCGGCCGACCAGGTGAAGACGATCTTCGACCGGTTGGACCAGGCGCCGGTGGTGTGGGTGGTGGATTTGAGGTTCCGCACCGAGAAGGGCGGGGTGCCGTCCACGATGACGGCGGCCCGGGTCGAGCGGGTCCCCCAGTTGTCGGAGAGGCCGCTGAAATAGAGGTAGCGCACGGCGTCGTTGCCGGCGGTCTCCTTGTATCCATAGACGACCGAGCGGGTCTGGCCTCCCAGGATGTCGCCCAGGTGCGTTCCGTTGTCCCCCGGGTCGTGGGGATTGGAGACGGTCACGTTGTCCTTGAGCTTGAGGGAACTGCCGGTGTAGGTGAAGCCGGTGTGGGAGCCCTGCCCCACCCAGACGTTCGTGGCGAGGTAGCTGTCGGACCTGGGCGTCACCGTCAGGTTCACCCTCCCGCCGGGCTTGATGTAGCGCTTGTCCTGGGTGAGGGCGAGGGCCCCGGGAGGGGTCGTGTCCCCGAAGAGCTGGATGACCATGATTCCCACCCGGGCGGTCCCGGAAAGCTTGTAGGGCCGGATCTTGACCCTGTATTTCCCGGGGGCCGGGTGGTTGATCACGAGGTGCTCCACCGTGTCGATGGAGGAGGTGGACCTGTATTCCCCCGTGTTGAGGCCCGAGGTGAAGGGCTCCTTGTCGATCCAGAGGTCGAAGTCGTGGACCGCGGCGGGCTTGGCGCCCGGGGCGGCGGGGGGATCGTCCCACGTGAGGACCGCGATGAGCCGGGTGGTGCTCGTTCCCACGACCACGTCGAAATAGCCCCCGGCCTTGCCGAGGGTCGGGCTCGCCCAGACCCGGGACCAGGGCAGGCCTCCTCCCCCGTTCAGGGCCTTGAGGGCCGAGATTCGGCCCATGCCGTGGGAGTTCAGGTGCCGCGAGGGAAGGTGCCCCCAGCTCCCCGGGGCCGTGGCGTCCTTTCTCGTCACCGCCGTTGCCATGGCCCAGGCCCGCATCAAGGGGGCAGAGTTCCTAAGGACCGAATATCGTTCCGCCGCCGAGGCCATGATCCCGGCTACCACCGGGGCGGACATGGACGTTCCGCACTCGGTCTTGTAGCCCGTCCTGGTCCCCCCCGCCGTGGACAGGGTGACGCATCCCGGGGCCGAGACGTTCGGCTTCCACCTGCCGTCGCCGCAAGGCCCGTGGCTGGACCAGGAGACGATGGAGCCCGGCCCTCCCGCCGGGGGGGTGGTCCGGTTTCCGTCCCGGCACATGCCCACGGCCAGGACGTTCTTGGCCGCGGCTTCGGTCCCGATCGTTCCGGCCACGTAATTCTTTTTGCCTGCTCCACCTTCGTTCCCGGCCGCGAAGATGTAGAGCTGGTTGTAGTTGTAGACCTCCGCGTCGCATGTCCTGGCAGGCGCCTCGGAACCTATCCAGTAGGCCGGCCTGGTGCAGTTGTTGAGGCAGCCACTGACTCCCCAGGAGTTGGTGACGAGAACCGGCTTTGGGGTGACGTTGTTCCAGGGGTCCTTGAAGGCCTTGCGCATGACCTGGAATGCTTTGGTGGTGAGCCCCTTGGCCAGGAAGAGCCTGTGAGTGGCCGGGCCCCAGCCCAGGTAGGGGGAGGTCCCGCGGTACTTGATCTGGGCCCTTCCCTCCCCGCAAACCGTTCCCAGTACGTGGGTTCCGTGGTACCCGGCGCTCGCCTCGTCGCAGAAGGGGCTCCCGCATCCCCCGCCGGACCAGAAGTTCCAACCAACGGCCTGCTTGGTGAGGTCGATGTGGCCGTTGTATCCGCCGTTGGCGAGATGGAAGCCGGAGTCGATCACGCCGACCGTAACGGTCGTGGCCTTGAAGATCTCCCGGTAATAGTCCGCCCCCACCTGGGGGATCACCCGGTCGTGCATGGGCTTGGCGGGGGGGCGCCACTCGAGGAAGGCCACGTAGTCCAGGTCCACGAGCTTGAGGATGGTCCAGGCGTCGGCCTTGGCTTCGTAGGCGTGGATCTCTTCCTTGTAGCCCTCGATCTTGACGCCGAGCTTTTCGAGCCTGGCCTGTATCTTTCCGTGGGTCTTCCAGCTCCACGCCGCGTAGGACGGGTCGCCGGTGCGGGGCCCTTTGCCGATGGTGGCCACCACCGGGAGGGGGCCCGTCACCTTCTCGCTCCTTGGATTCAGGTCGCTCTCGAAGAGGTCGATGTAGATGGGGATGTCTTGCCCGGAGGGGGTTTTTTCCATGACCGAATTCAATGCGGGATGGATCTTCTGGGAGGGCTGGGCGTAACCCACCCAGCGGACGCAGGGCCGGGCCGCCAGGTCGCCGGCGGCGTGGACGGGGATCTTCGCGGCGTAGGAATTGTTGGGGTGGTAGAAGAGGAGTTTCACCCCGAGAGATTCGACGGACCGTTTCTTGGGCTCCGTGATCCTCCCCAGGAACATCACGTAGGCGTATGTGAAAAAGGGGTTTTCCCCCGGCCGGGGCCCGTTTTGGATCCGTCCCGCCAGAAAAGGGCCGACCCTTTCCCCGGCGGGAGGGCGGTAGAGGCCGCCGGCGAAGCCCAGGAAGTAGGGATTTCCCAGGAACTCCCCGGGAGTTTCCTTTCCTCCCTTTTCAAAGGAGTAGGGCTCGTCCGGGAGGGACTCGGACCCGGTCGGGAGAAGGACCACATGGGCAGGGCCGTCCGGCGTGGGAAGGGCACGGGTCTTCAAAGGAGGCCGGGCCTTTGGGGCCGTCCAGAGGGAGCGCCGGACCCTGGTGGCCCGGGCGGGCTTGGGTGTTCCGGCCTGGGCCGTCCCGGGAGAGGAAAGGCCGAGGCAAGTGCCGAAAAGAACAAGGAATAAGGTGAGGGCTTTCATGATTTTGCCTCCAAGGGGTTCTTTGGTGGGGGCGCGTCTTGGCGAGGAAAGTCGGATCACCCCTTGAAAGAGAGCGGGAAACCCGGGCGGAACCGGACAGGGTTTCCTTCAAAAAAGGGAAAACCGCCCTGGGTCAGAGCATGGCCAGGGCGCCCGCCAGGAGGCCCGCCGCCAGGTTGATGCCCTTGACGACCAGGAAGTCTTTGCGGGAGGTGGCGAGCAAAGGGAGCATGCCGTGGCCGTCCTGGACGATGGAACTGGCCAGGAGCACGGCGAAGGGGAGGTCGCCCCGGGCGTAGAGAAGCACGAAGACCAGGTGGGGCCCGGACTCGGGAATGATGCCCACCAGGCAGGCAAGCAAGAGGGCCGCCCAAGGCCCGTAGGATTGGTGGAGCAAGGTCTCCAGGTCCCCCCGGAAGAAGTAGATCACCAGCATGGTGCCCAGGGTCCAGAGCAGGATCCTCGGGGCGTGGACGCGGACCACGTGGTTCCAGAGGTGCTCTTCCAGGAAGTGGTCCGGCACGGTGAGCACCACCAGGAGCCCTAAGGTAGTGAGGATCCCCAGGGTGACGCTGGCCCATCCCTCCTCGGGTCCCACCTGGCCCGCCAGGTGGGCGGCGAGAAAGAGGAGGAGGGCCGTGGCCAAGGTGCCCCTGGTGGGGCTCAAGTGTTTGAGGCGGTCCAGGATCTCCCCCCAGGACTGGGCGGGAAGGGCGTCCTCCTGGTGGAAAGGAATCTCCAGGTATTTGTCCTGGGGGGCCAGGTCGCGTCGTTTGAGGAAGAGATCGGTCAGGATTCCGGCCAGGACGCCCACCAGGGTCTGTACGCCCAGGAGGAGAAAGAAGGGACCGGGGATCTTGGCGATCATCACGAAGGCCTCGTCCCCGCTTGTGACGATCATGCCCGTCACCAGGGCCCCCAGGGAGAGGAGCCTGTGGGTGAAGAGGGTGACCAGGGCGAAGGCCCCCAGGCACCCGGGAGTGCCGGCCAGGAGGAGGGCCAGCAGGTATTGTTTCCAGGCCCTTCCCCGGATTCCTTTCTGCAGGGCACCCCGGGTGCGGACGTTCAGGTATTCCACGAGCAGCATCATCACCGCCACGAAGGCCGTGATGAGGACCGCGTTCTGGAAGACCCCCACCAGCCCTCCTTCGCCGTGGAGGTGGGGTTTCTCCGCCGTTCCAAGGAGGAGAAAGGCATTCATGCTCTCATTTAAGACGGTGTTCCCTCTTTTTCCACTGGGGAAGGGGAATTTTAATTTTACGTCCCTGGGGATTCCGCCCGGAGGGTCCCGAAAGGCCGGTCAGCGGGTTTTGGCGGGCTTTTTGGAGACGGGGGGGAAAAGGAGCCGGAAGGCCTGGTCCACCTTGGAGACGGGATGGATCACCAGCTTTTCCAGGGCCCTGGGTGGGACCTTGTCCAGGTCGGGAAGATTGGCCTTGGGAAGGATCACTTCCTTCACCCCCAGTCTTCCCGCGGCGAGGAGTTTTTCCCGGATTCCTCCCACGGGGAGGACCCTTCCCCGGAGAGCGAGTTCGCCCGTCATGGCGAAGCCCGGCGCGGGAGCGCGCCCGCTGAAAGCGGAAGCCAGGGCCGCCGCCACGGCCAGGCCCGCCGAGGGGCCGTCCTTGGGGACGGCGCCGGCCGGGAAGTGGATATGCAGGTCCCGCTTTTGGAACGCCTCGAGGGGGATTCCGAGAGAGGCGGCCCGGGAACGAACCAGGCTGTAAGCCGCGTAGACCGATTCCCGCATCACCTGGCCGAGAAAACCCGTAATCGAGAACTTCCCCTGCCCCGGAACCAGGAGGACCTCCACCTCCAGCAGGTCCCCCCCCGACGGGGTCCAGGCCAGGCCCGTGGCGGACCCCACTCCTCCGGCCGGCGCCTTTGCATCCCTCCGGAACCTGGGCGGGCCGAGGAGTTCCCTGATGTCCGCCCGGCGGAGGCGGAGCACGGCCCGTGGATCACTCATCCGATTCACCGCAACTCGCCGCGCCACCTTTTCCATGATCCTGCCCAGGTTCCGGACTCCCGCCTCCCTGGTGTAATGGCGGATGATCTTCTCCAGGGATTCGGCGGGGACCTTGGCGGCTCCCTCTTCCAGGCCCGCCGCCTTCAGCGCCCGCGGAAGGAGGAAGGCGCGGGCGATGGCCTTCTTTTCCTCCTCGGTATACCCAGGAAGAGGAATCATCTCCATCCGGTCCCTCAGGGCGGGCGGGATGGCGTCGGGGGTGTTCGCCGTGGCCAGGAAGACCACTCCCGAGAGGTCGAAGGGCATTCCCAGGTAGTGGTCGGTGAAGGCCCGGTTCTGTTCCGGATCGAGGACCTCGAGGAGGGCCGCGGCGGGGTCGCCCTGGTAGCCCACGCCCAGCTTGTCCACTTCGTCGATCAAAAAGACAGGGTCCTTGGCCCCGACCCGCCTCAACCCGTCCAGGATCCTGCCGGGCAGGGCGCCTACGTAGGTCCGCCGGTGGCCCCGGATTTCGCTCTCGTCCCGCATGCCCCCCACGGCGATCCGGTAGTAGGGGCGTCCCAGGGCCTCGGCCACCGCCTTTCCCAGCGAGGTCTTTCCCGTGCCGGGAGGCCCTGTGAAGCAGAGGATGGTCCCCTTGCCCGGGCCGCGGAGCCTCATGACGGCGATCTCTTCGGCGATTCTTTCCTTGACCTTCTCCAGCCCGTAGTGGTGGCGGTCCAGGATGGCACGCGTCTCCGCGTAGGGGGGAGGGGAGGCAAGGGTCCTGTTCCACGGGAGTTCCAGGACGAAGTCCAGCCACCCCCGGATCACCCCGGATTCGGAGGACGCGGGTGGGAGGAGCTCGAGCCTGCGCGCCTCTTTTTCCACCTCCGCGAGGGCGTATTCGGGGACCCCCGCCTCCCTGGCCTTCCGCAAGTATTCCCCGGCCTCGTCCCCTCCCTCGCCGAGTTGCTCGCGGATCTCCGCCAACTGGTGGCGGAGCCAGCTTTCCCTCCGGCTCTTCTCCACCCGTTCCCGGGTTTTTTGAACGAGCTCGTTCCTCTGGATGGCCTCCTCCACCCTTTCGGCCAGGAGGTCGCAGACCACAGAAAGCCGCTCCTCCGGATTCTCGGCCAGCAGGAGGCGTTCCCGGCCGGAGGATCCGAAATCCAGGGCCGCCGCCAGGTAATCCGGGAAGGCTGCCGGAGTCTCCCGGTTCCGCCCGAGGACCTGCAGGATTTCCGGGGGAAGGGTTTCGTCGGTGGAAACCAGGGTCT
>CAYQBW010000002.1:0-825 GCA_964415725.1 uncultured Planctomycetia bacterium | reverse complement strand
CTCCAGGAGCTGGAAGGCCTTTTCCACCAGCTCCCGGGAGAGATCCGGGTCCAGGGCCTTTTCGGGGACGGGTTTCACCGGCCCTTCCAGGATCTTGTCCCGGGGCCGGAGCTTTCCCATGCGCACCCGCTTTTCGCCCCGCACCATGGCCTGGTAACGGTTCTTGCCCAGGCGGGTCCGGCCCAGGATCCTGGTTTGGACCCCCACGAGGTGGAGGTTTTCCTCCGATGGTTCCCGGGAGGGATCTTTGAGAAGGGCCAGGACAAGGGTTCCCTCGCCCTGGTCGTCCACCTGGGCGGCCCGGTCCAGGAGGGCCTTGCCTTCGGGACCTTCCAGGGTGAGATGCGCCACGGAGAAGGGGAGCACCACCACGGAGTCCACGGGGAGGATGGGGTAGGTCTTCCTCCCCCGGATCGTGGCGGTCTTTCCCGGCATGAGTTCTCCCCTTTTCCGCTGTCCCTTCCGAGCCCGTTCTCTTCCCTCCACCTATAACGGCCGGGCCGGGCCCCGATCTTTTGGGCTCCCCGCCCCGGCGGGATGGATTTTCCCGGGAGAGTGTCTCCATCAGGCTCGGCCCGCTCTCCCCGGGGCGGGCCGAGGGGTGGCGGAAAAAGGGCCCGGTCTCCGGAGGGGAAGGGCGGGAAGTGGCCTTGGGAAGAAGGAATTTCGTGCCTTCGACAGGACCCGCGGGGCGAGAGGGCGGGGAAAAGGTAAATTCCCGGTGACCTTCCCTCCAAACGCCCCACGAATGTGGCGGCGGGCGGGGGATGGAGGGACCAGCCGCCCCGGCCTGCCCGGTTTCTCTCTCTCGCCCCGCCTCTGTTC
>CAYQBW010000001.1:22628-24081 GCA_964415725.1 uncultured Planctomycetia bacterium | reverse complement strand
CCAGGAGATGTCCCTGGAAGGCGTGCGGGTCGAGACGGGGAAAGCCTTCCAGGGAGGAACCCTCCGCCTGGAGACGCAGAGGCTCCTGGTCGAGACCACCAGGGAGGAGACCCGTTTCCGCACCCCTTCGGCGGACACCCCCTTCACCCTCTCGGGGCTTCTTGCCGGGGGAAAGCTGGAAATGAAGGGCCTGGGCCTGGAAGGCGCCCTCCCGGCCCCGGAGACGGAGGGAGGAAAAGGGGCCCCGGGGAAGAAGACCGGGGGCGCCTATTTCCGTTTCCTCGGCCTCTCCCGGAACAAGGGAACCTGGAAAAGGAACGGGGGGGGAAGGGTCCGCTTCTCCTGCGCCGGGACCTTCCTCCTGGAACGGGGCCCGGGGAAAGAGGTGGTCCGGGTCGCCTTGGAACGGGACGTGGAGGTGGAAAGGAACGCGCCGGGGGGCCCCGCCCGTCTCTCGGCCTCCGCGCTCAAAGCGGACTTCCTGCCCGGGAAGGAACCCGGCGCCGCGGAGGGAGAAAAAATGGGAGGGCGGATCCGGAAGATCGTCGCGGCCGGGGACCCCGTGAGCCTGGAATCGCCGGAGGGAAGGTTCCTGGCCCGGGAGGTGACCGCTTTCTTCGGGACGGACGGGTCCTTCCTGGCCATGAAGGCCCGGGGAAATCCCTCCTTCCAGGGTAAACGCCCCGACGGAACCACCTTCCACGCCCGGTGCCCCGGCCCCATGACCCTGGTCTCCCTCGAGAAGGAACCCATCCCCTTCGGGCCCCTCCTCTCCCTGCCCGGGACGGAAAGGGCCCTTCCCGCCTCGCTGGTCACCCTGTCCGGGCGGGCGGGGATCACCCTGTCCGGCAGGGAGGGACCGGGCTCCTTGAAGGCCGAAGACGGCATCCGGGTCCTTCTCTCCCGGGACAAGGAGATCCTCTCCCTGGCCGGTTTCGGTCCCACCCGGGTCGAGGCTCCGGGCCTGGAGGGATCCTCCGACCAGGGGATCACCCTGGTCCAGGCCCCTTTCTTCTCCTTTTCCGGAAGGGCAGAAACCCTCTTCCATTCCCCGGACCGGACCGTTCCCGCCCGGTTTGCCGTAACCGCCTCCGGAAAGGACGGGCGGGGGGGATTCACCCTGGAGGGAACGGGTTTCCTCAGGAGGGAGTCCTTCCATGGCGACAAGACGGTCCTCCTATCCCGGGCGGCTGGACCGCGCGGCTATCTCCGCGTCCGGGCCTCCACGGCGAGGGGCAGGATCCTCCTGGACGGGGCCCGCCGCCTGGAGATCACGAAAACGGGGAAAGAAGAGGCGGAGATCCGCGCCTGGAAGGATTTCCCCGGGCTCCTCCGGGTCTCCTTTCCCGCCCGGGGGGTTACCGCCTGGGCGGCCCGGCTGGAAGGGAAGGGAAGGAAGACGCGCCTTTTCGGAAGGAAGGAGGAGCCCTTGCTTCTTACGGCGCCCGTGGAA
>CAYQBW010000001.1:0-22618 GCA_964415725.1 uncultured Planctomycetia bacterium | reverse complement strand
CCCGTGGAAGACAAGGAGGGGGGCGCCACCCGGATGCGCCTTCTCGCCGGGGAAGCCCTGCTCGAGGAGGGAAAGACCCCCCTTCACGCCGCGGGGGGCGTGAAACTCCGCTTCCAGGGAAAGAGCCTCCTTCCCGGGGCCGAAGGGGGAACCACCGCCCTTTCCGCCCGGGAGATGTTTCTTTTCGCCGAAAAGGGGGGAGAAAAGCCCACGGCGGCCCTGCTGTCCGGGGCCGTCTCCATCGTGGTGAAAAAAGACAAGGAGACCACCCGGGGTGAGGGGAAAGACCTTTGGATCGCCCTGGGCCGGAAACAGGCGGTTCTCTCCGGTTCCCCCGCCCGGATCCGCGCCCTTTCCGGGAAGGGCAGAAGCGTCACGGTCCTTTCCGAGATCATCCGTCTCACCCGGGAGGAGACCGTCGCGGGAGACCTGGCCTCGGGGATCGGGGGCAAGATCGTCATCGAATCCAGCCAGGGCGCATTCGGCGCCCCTGCACCCCGGGGTTCCAGGATCGAGGCGGTCTGCGGGATGCCCATCCACCTCAAGGGGGATTTCCTGGTCTTCCCGGGGGCATCCATTCTCAAGTGGATCGACAAGGGCGTCCCGCCGGCCGAGACGCCGACCCTTATATGCGGGTCCATGGTCGCCAAGAAAGGACCGGGTGAGGGCGAACCCTTCCTTTGGATCCGCGGAAAGAACGGTGTGAAGTTCAAGAAGGGCGTCTTCCGGGGAACGGGGGACAGCCTCTTCTTCCAGCCCGGCCCGGGTATCCTCAGGATGGAGGGAGGAAAGGAAAACTGCCGGTTCGAAATCGGAGAGATGGCCTTCCAGGGAAAACGGATCACCTTGAACATCCACGACTTCACCTGGAAAGTCGAGAATTCCTTCTCCCGCCGCCTCCCCCTGGCCGCGTCGGTCGGAAAGGACCAGGGAGGAATCCGTTGAAGGCCTCCCTCCCCGCCCTCCTCCTGCTCTCGTGTCTTCTCTTCGCCGGCCCTGGCCCGGCCCAAGGGGGGAAGGGAACGAAAAAACCTTCCAAGCCCGCCCTTCCCGGGGGGATGTCCGCCCTGGAGGAAACCTGGGCCGCCTGGAACCTGGTGGTTCCCCACCCCCAGGACCCGGACCTCCTGGTCATGGTGTTGTGGGGGGGCTTTCTCCTGAGGTCCAAGACGGCCGAGGTGCGGGGCCGGCGGGCCATGATCTTTCTGGACAAGGACATCTGGATCCGCTCGGGAAGGGAACTCCTCCAGAGCCCCACCCTGCCGCCCGCGGTGGGGCTCTCTCCGCCCCGGGCCGGAGGGGAACGGCCTCTCCGGGGGCTGGCCCGGGTCCTGGAACTCCTGGCCGGGCCGGCCTTGAAGAAGAAAAAGGGGCGGTCGCCCAGGGACCTGGTCCGAAGGCTCGCCGGCTCCCAGGCCCGGGCCGCCCAGGCCTTCTACGCCGAGGGGAAGGTGATCGTCCGGGAAGGGGACGTCCAGGTCCTCCGGGCGGACCGGCTCTACATGAACCTCCAGGACGGTTCGTTTTCCGCCGAGGAGGCCCGGCTCCGCCTGCCGGCCCTGACCCCGGGAGGGGCCCTGGCCGTCCTGGCCGTGCGGGCCCCCCTGGTCACCGAAAGAGGGGGACGGGTGGAGGCCGAGAACGCGACCATCACATACTGTGATTACGCGATCCCGCATTATTACGTCCAGGTGGGAAGCCTCCAGGGATGGAGGGAGGGGGACGCCTGGGTCTTCCGCACCCGGAACAACACCCTACGGATCCATTCCATCCCCGTCCTATGGATTCCCAAGCTCACCTGGAGGACCGGCGACAAGGGCCCCCTTCCCTTGAAGGCCGTCGAGGCGGGCCGCTCCTCCAAGTTCGGGCCCTTCCTTTTCACGGTCTGGGGCCAAAGCCTCCGCGACGAAGGCAACTCCCTGGACAGGGCCCTGGGCCTCCCGGAGAAGGGCTTCAAGGGAGACTGGCAGTTCAGGACGGGTGTTTCCCGGGAAAGGGGATTTCCCCAGGACCTGCGGCTCCGCTACGAGCTTCCCGGGTATTATTACGGTGAGACGGGAGGGTTCTGGCTGAGGGACGAGGGGGACTTCCACAAGGGGCCCGTCCGCGAGGAATGGGACGGCGGAAGCCTCCCCAGGCGCAGGTGGCTCGAATACACGGAAAACAGGTTTTTCCTGTCCGAAAGCGTCCACCTGGACATCCAGGACTTCCATGCCGGGGACCCGGGGGTCTACCCCGAGTTCTACGAGGGCAGGGACAAGAGGCACGAACTTCCAGAGACCAGCGGGAACCTGGTCTGGGCCTCGGGGAACAAGGAGTTCTCCCTGCTTGGAAGGTGGGAGACCACGGGCTTCTCCTACGGCGACGACCGGGCCCTGGCGCCCTCCTTCCTGGAGCACGCCCCCTCGGGACGCTTCCTCTGGGTGGGGAACACCCTGGCGGACCTGCCCTGGGGACAGAGGCTCACCTGGAGCCTGGAGGCCGAGTCGGGCAACTACCGGGTCAACTACATCGACGACATGAAGAGGTCCCCCCGCCAGGTTCGCCGGACCTTCGCGGAGATCGAGGCGGCCGGCCCCTTCTCGGTGGGGGCCTTCCGGTTCCGCCCCTACGCCTCCCTGGCGGCGGCGGACTACGAGGACGTCTCCGAGGGCCTCGGGAAGGAGGGGACCCGGACCATGGCCCTGGGGGGCGTGAAGGGGACCATCCATTTCTCCCGCTACTACGATTTTCACTCCAGCTACCTGGGCGTGGACGGGCTGGTCCACCAGGTGGACCCCGAAGTGGAGTGGCGCAACCGGTTCAGCGCCACGGGCGAATCCTCCCGTTATCCCCAGCTCGACAGGAGGGACACCCTGGACAAGCGCCAGGAGGTCATCTTGGCCTTCCGGAACCGTTTCCTCACGGCCCGCAGGGACGAGGAGGGCCGGAAGGTCCCCGTCACGATCATGCGGGCCGATTTCTGGACCACTCTCTACCCGAACAAGGGCAGGGACAACGGGGGCGACCGCCTGGGCCTGGCCTCCTTCGAGGTGGCCTGGCAGCCCCAGGACATCCCGGGACTTCCCCTGCTCGGGCCTACCCTTTCCTTCGAAGGAGACTATGATCCAAACGAAGGCCGTTTTCACACGTTGAAGATCAACGCGGGCGCCCCGGTGGGAAAGGCCCTCCTCACCGGGGGATGGATCAAGGGCGAGGGCTACAGGGGCTGGATCTACGGAAACGCCTCGGTCCTCCTGGCGGCCCGCTGGGAGACGAACTGCGGCTTCTCCTACGACCTGGAAAGGAAGAAGGCCACGGGGGTGACCGCCGGCTTGCGGAGGCATGAACACGACTGGACCATCGGGCTGGTCTTCAAATACGATGAAGGAGAAAACGACTACCAGGTGCGGTTCGAGTTCATCCCGGGAGAGTGGATGGTGAAACGGAGAAAGACGGGTTACGGGGCGCTGGACCCCATGGAAGGAATGCTCTGATGTTCGGGCTTCCCATCGGCCTGCCGGAGATCCTGGTCATCCTTCTCGTGGCGGTGGTCCTCTTCGGGGGCAAGCTCCCGGAGACGGCCCGCTCCCTGGGGAAGACCTGGAGGGAGTTCCAGAAAGGCTTCCAGGATCTCAGGGACCAGGTTTCCCTGGACGAGGACCTCAGGGACATCAAGAGGGATCTCCAGGATTCCTACTACCAGGAAGTGGAAACGGAGTGGACCGAGGAGGAGCCTTCCCCAGGGGAGGATGAAGAGGGAAACGATCCCTACATAGAAGAAGAGGAATACGACGAATTCTACGGGTCCCGGGAACAAGAGGAGGTGGAGAAAAAGAAGGAGGAGGACGCCTCCCCCGGCCCCCAAACCCGAGATGGAGCGTAGGGGACGCCCGAGGGACGGGGCTTTGCGCCGTCCCGACGGTCGTCCCGCGTTTCCCCGCAGGGGCGGTATGATTTCAGGTCTCCGTAATCAGCACGGGCCGACGTCCGGCTCCGGACGTCCGCCCCTGCACCCGCGGTTTCAACCCTGCAGGTCCTTCTTCACGGCCTGGTCGCCGATGTCGAAGATGGTCTCCCAATCGCCGCCGATCTTGTTCTCCGGTGGCACAGGGGCCTTGGGCTCCTCCTTGGGGTGATCCGGGAAAAGGCTGAAGAGGAGTTTCTGATTCTCAGAAATCAGCCCCACCACGGGAAAGACGTCCACCCCCTTCTTCTCCTGGATCTCCTCCAGGACGTCGCCGGGAACGAAGACGGGCATCCGGACCGTCAGCACCTTCCCGAACTGGTCCACGGGCACGACCAGGTGCTGGAAGAGGAAGTCCTCTTCGAAGAGGTCGATGATCTCCTTGGGGGTCTCGTAACGCTCTCCCAGGAGGAAGGGCAACTGGAAGGACTCGGCCACGACCTTCGCCAGGTCCCACTCCGTCACATACCCGGTCTGCACCAGGACCGACACGAACCTCTCACCCGAGGATTCGTGGATGGAGATGGCCTCGCCCATCTCTTCGCGGGTGAGCAGGCCGTTCTGCGTGAGCACCTCCGCCAGGCGGAGATTGGTGATCCGTTCCAGGCCCTTCATGCCTCCCGTTTCGTCAAACCCGGGGCCTTTTCTTAACTTGGATTCATTGGGTTCCCGGGAATGGAAGGGGTGATCTGAAACGAAACAAAGGGTGTGCCTTTCCGGGAATTCCCGGGGACATCGGGGGCCGTCGTCCGCCTGCGTCGCCTCCGGCGACGCAGGCTCCGGCGGCCCTACGCCCGGGATTGAAATGCAGGGGGCGAACGTCGGTTTGGAGGATCGCGCCGGGTCAGATGTCCAGGTTCTTCACTTCCAGGGCGTGCTTCTCGATGAATTCCCGCCTGGGTTCCACTACCTCGCCCATGAGAATGGAGAAGATCTGGTCCGCCTCCAGGCCGTCTTCGATGGTGACCTGGTAGAGGGTGCGCCGTGCCGGGTCCATGGTGGACTCCCAGAGCTGTTCCGGGTTCATCTCGCCAAGGCCCTTGTAACGCTGGACGTCCACCTTCTTTCGGCCCACCTCCTTCAAGGCGGAGACCACCCTCTTGAGATCTTCGTTCTCCTCCTTTTCCTCCCCCACGATAAGCTCGAAAGGTCCTCCTCCCCCGACGATCTCCTCCGCCCGGATCCCCAGTTGCTCGAGCCGGGAGAGGATGGACCCGAGGACGCTGGTTTCGTGCAGGGTATAGAGTTCCAGGTCCGCCTCCTCCCTGGAGACCTCCGACCCGGGGCCCTCGTAGATTTTGAGATGCGGGTTCTTCGACCTTGCTTCGTCCAGGAGGGCGTCCACTTCCTCGTCCTCGTAGAGGAATGTCTCTTCCCCCTTTCTTACGATCCGGTAGACCGGAAGCTTTCCGTTCTCTTCCCTGTGCGCCAGGAGGGTCGCCACGTCCACACCCTTCCTTCCCTGGCTCAACTTGAGGGCGAACTCCTCGATCCTCCCGAGGAGCGAAGCGATCTCGGAGAGGGCCTCCCCCTCGAAGACCCTGCCGTCCTCCTTCCTTACCAGGCGGCCCCCCTTGGCGCCGGCCTCGAGAAAGGCCCGGTCCAGCTCCGCCTCCGAATGGGCGTACCGCTCCTCCTTGCCGATCTTCACCTTGTAGAGGGGGGGCTGGGCCACGTGGAGATGCCCCTTGGCCACCAGCTCGTTCATGTGCCGGAAAAAGAAGGTAAGGAGCAGGGTCCGGATGTGGGAGCCGTCCACGTCCGCGTCGGTCATGACGATGACCTTGTTGTAACGGAGCTTTTCCAGTTTGAAATCCTCGGCACCGAAACCTGTCCCAAGGGCGGAGATGATGGTCTGGATCTCGTTGTTGGCCAGCATCTTGTCGATCCTGGCCTTTTCCACGTTGAGGATCTTCCCCCGGAGCGGAAGGATCGCCTGGAACCTGCTGTCCCTTCCCTGCTTGGCCGAGCCGCCGGCGGAATCGCCCTCGACCAGGAAGAGTTCCGCCTCCTCCATGGGCGTCCCTTTCTGGCAGTCCGCGAGCTTGCCGGGGAGATTGCCGCTCTCCAGGGCGGACTTCCTGCGGATCAGGTCCCTCTGCCTCCGGGCCGCCTCCCTCGCCCTGGAGGCCACCATCCCCTTGTTGAAGATGACCTTCGCGTCCGAGGGGTTCTCCTCCAGGAAGGTCCCCAGTTCTTCGCCCACGGCCTGCTCCACCAGGGCCTGGACCTCCCGGTTTCCAAGCTTGATCTTGGTCTGGCTCTCGAACTGGGGATCGGGCATCTTGAGGGAGAGGACCGCCGTGAGCCCCTCCCTGTAATCGTCACCGCTCGGGACCTTCTCGTTCTCCTTGACGAGTTTAACCCGTCTCGCGTAATTATTGAGGGTCCGCGTCAACGCCGCCCTGAATCCGGCGAGATGGGTGCCGCCTTCCACGGTGTTGATATTGTTTACGAAGGTGTAAACGCTCTCGCTGTATCCGCTGTTGTATTGCAGGGCCAGTTCCACCACGTAGGTCTTCCGGTCCCCGCCGGGGGTTTCCACCTCGATGGTCTTCTCGAAGTAGACGATCTTGTGAATGGGTTCCTTTGCCTTGTTCAGGTGGGCGACGAACTCCTTGATCCCCTCGGGATAGAAAAGTTCCTCCCTCTTTCCCGAGGCCTCGTCGAAGAGCACGATCTTTAAGCCCCACCGGCCCATCAGGTAGGCCAGTTCCCTCATTCTCTTGAGAACGATGTCCCAGGAGATGGCCACGTCCCCGAAGATCTCCGGGTCGGGCTTGAAGCGGACCTTGGTTCCACGCCTCGTGGTGGTTCCCACCTCTTTCAGGGGGGTCTTCTTCTCCCCACGGGCGAAGGTCTGCCTGTAGACCCGCCCGTCCCGGTAGACCTCCACTTCCAGCCATTCCGAGAGGGCGTTCACCACAGACACCCCGACTCCGTGGAGCCCGCCCGAAACCTTGTAGGTCCGCTTGTCGAACTTGCCTCCCGCGTGGAGCTTGGTCATCACCAGCTCCACCGTGGGGATTCCGTATTCCTTCTTGATCTCCACCGGAATCCCGCGCCCGTTGTCCAGCACGGAGACCGAACCCTCGGCGTGAAGAGTCACCTGGATCTCGTTGCAATAACCTGCCAGGGATTCGTCCACGGCGTTGTCCACCACCTCCCACACCAGGTGGTGGGCCCCCATCACGGAGGTGTCGCCGATATACATGGCTGGGGTCTTCCGGACCGCCTCCAGCCCCTCCAGGACCTGGATGGAATCGGCCCCGTAATCCTGCGGGCCTTTCTTCCTTCCCTCCCCTTTTTCTTTTTTCTTGTCTTCCGTCATTTCAATCTTCCATGCCCTCTTCTTTGGGGGCGATGACGAACCTCACCTTTCTCAGGTTCGCCTCGGGAACCCTTTTTTTCATGGCCTCCAGGAAGGTGTCCGCGTGGAAGCACTGCAATTCGTGGCGCAATACCGCCGAATCCACTCCCACCGTCACAACCCCCTTCCCCAGGGAAAGAAGGAAGCAATGCCTTCCGTCCTTCTCCGGAAGAATCTCCCCCAGGGCTTCCGAGAAGGCCTGGGCGACCTTCCTGTGGGTGGGACCCCTGAGGGCAGGATTCTTCCTGAGGAAACTCCGGAGAATGTCTCCGGCCTTCCTGGGTTCTCCTGGATCTTTCATTCTACAGGGTCAGGGGCATGATGATGTGGACGAAGTCCTCGCCCCCGAGGAATTTCCCTGCCACCTGGTTGTCCGTAAATCCAAGGCTGATCACCTCCCGTCCGGCGGCCCTGAGAAACTCCAGGATGTAGACCGGGTTGAAGGAAACCTCGCTCCCCTCCCCTTCGAGCTGGACCTCCAGGACCTCCTTGCCGGCCTTTCCTCCCATCCCGGCGGAAATCTCCAGTTCCCCCGAGGAATGGAAGAGAAGCCTGGCGGCGGGAGACTCCTTGGAAGAGATCAGGGTGATCCTCCTCAAGGCCTCCTCGAAGGCCCTGGCCGGGATCCTGGCCAGGTTGGCCGTCTCCTGGGGCACCACGGCCCTGTATTCGGGGTATTCCCCCTCGATCAACTGGGCCACCACCGTGGTCCGCCCCATTTCCAGGGACATCTTCCCCGCGTTGAACTCGAGCTTCACCGTCTCGCCCTCGGGAGGAATTCCCTTGAGGAAGTCGTAGAGGGCTCTTTTGGGGACCAGGTATTTCCCCGGACCGGCCGGTCTCTCCTCCGGGTCCACCCAGACCCAGGAGAGCCTCCGGCCGTCGGATCCCACGAAGTTGGCCTTCCCCTGGTCGTCCACGTCCACCAGGAGCCCGTGGAGGGCGTAGCGGGCCCCCTCCTTGGCCACGACGAAGGCCGTCCGCGTCACGGCGCTCCTCAAGGCCTCGGACTTGAGGACCAGGCTCTCTCCCCCCGTCTCCCTCTCCAGCCCCCTGTATTCGTCCGGGTCCGATGTGGGGACTTCGTAGTCCTTGCCCTGGGCGGAGACCTTGAGGGCCGTCCCGTCCTGGTTGAGTTCCAGGGTGACCGTCTCGTCGGTGAGGTCCAGGATCAGGTTGCCCAGGACGGCGTCCACGAGCGCCCGGCCCGGCTTTTCCACCTTGACCTCGGGCACCAGGTGCGTTGCCGTCACCTCGCCGTCGGAGGCCCCCATGAGGAGCCGGTCCCCTTCGGCTTCGAGGAGGATTCCCTGGGTCCCAAGAGAGGTTCCCGAGGAAGCCAGGGAAGCGACCATCTTCACGCCCTGGGCAAGCTGATCTTTTGGGGCGAGTATCTTCATTCTCCTGACCTCATGGTTTGGAACGCTTTTCTTTTCTGGGTTTCAGATTCTATCTTTCGAAAGAAAAAACTTCATCACATTGGGCATGTTCGAAATGTGCGACCTTTATGGGGGTCGGTTGTAACCCACTGGAAAATAAAGGGTTAGATGGGTTGATCCCTGTGGGATCCTGTGAAAAACCTGGGGAGCCCGGCGGTGGAAAAGGAGTGGGAAAAACTGGGGCTCTTCCGGGGTGTGGAAAAGGGCCCCGCCCTGTGAAAGGCCTCCTACCGCTTCCCCAGGATCTTTCCCGTGGGTTTCTCCCGGGTACCGAATTCGAAAGCCCCAAGATGTGGTTGGGCCCCTCCTGCGGGAGCCGAGGGAGGAAGGGGGGATACGAAACCGCCCCGGTTTGCCGGGGCGGGCCGGGACCATCGAAACGGGCGGGTTGGAGGCTCTCAAAGGAGGCCTCCCAGAAGGTCGGCGGTCACCTTCTGGAGGACCTCCTTGAACCGGATGTCCTCCCGCGCCTTTTGTTCCACTTTCCTTACCGCGTATAGGACGGAAGCGTGGTCCTTGCCTCCCATGTATCCCCCGATCTCCTGGAGGCTGTGGGTGGTGTAGTTGCGGGCCAAGTACATGGCCACGTGGCGGGCCGTGGAGATGGTCTGGGTCCTTCTCTTGGACTGGATCTCCGTGAGGGTGACACCGAAGGCTTTCTGCACGCAACGGAAGATGTCCTGCATGGAAGCCGTGGAGCTGGACGGACTTGTGTTGAGGATCGGCTTGAGCGCCCGGGCGGCGAGTTCGACGTCGATGGGCATCCCGTCGTTGAGAGTGGAGTATCCGATGACCTCGATCACGGCGCCCTCGAGTTCCCTGATGTTGGTCTTCACCCGTTCTGCGATGAAGAGCGCCACGTCGTTGGGAAATTCCGTCCCCCGGTTCCTGGCCTTCCTCTTGACGATGGCGATCCGCGTCTCCAGGTCGGGGAACTCGATTTCCCCGACCAGTCCGCTCTTGAAACGGGAAACGAGACGTTCCTTGAGGGTGGGAATCTCCTGGGGAGGGGAGTCGCTGGAGAAGACCACCTGCCTGCCGGCGTTCACCAGGTGGTTGAAGGTGTGGAAGAATTCCTCCTGGGTCCTCTCCTTGTGGGCGAGCAGGTGGATGTCGTCGATGAGCAGCATCTCGGTGTTCCGGTATTGGTCCCGGAAGGACTCCAGGGAGCCTCCCTGGATCCCGGAGATGAACTGGTTGATGAAGTCTTCGCAGGAGATGTAGCGGATCCGGGAGATGGTCCCGTTTTTCAGCACTTCGTGGCAGACGGCCTGGAGGAGATGGGTCTTCCCCAGGCCCACCGACCCGTGGATGAAGAGCGGGTTGTAGGCCCTTCCCGGGTTTTCGGCCACGGCCCGGGCGGCTGCGTAGGGAAGGTTGTTGGAAAGCCCCACGACGAAGTTGTCGAAGGTGAGCGAAGGGTTCAAAGGCGTGCCCATCACCCTTCCTCTCGCGGGAACCGGCGGGGGCGGAGGTGCGGGCTCGGGATCGCGGTTAAAATCCTCTTTCATAATATCCTCGGAAACAAATTTTTCCGGGTCCGAGGAGACGCGGATCTTTCGGGCCTTCCCGTCCACGGAGAGGGAAGACTGCATGAGAACGTCCATATACTTTTTCTGGATCCAATCCCGAACAAAACTGCTTTCCACCGAAAGAACCAGGTCGTTCTCCGTCACTTCCGCGAGGGAGGCGTTCTTGAACCAGGTGGAAAAGTGTTCCGGCCGGACTCTTTTCCTGATTTCCAAGAAAAACGAAGAAACGAAACTCTCCGGCCTGGCGGTTTCGGCTTCCGACATGGGCGGGTCCCCTCCCAGGATGAGCCCGGACCTTGCCCTCGAGGCGCAATCCCCCCTACGGATAGAGAGAGAAAACCGCCCGGGTGGGTCCAGGGACAACCTGTAAGCAGGCAAAAGGTCTCCAAGCAAGCGAGGGGGCAATGTAGCAATCCGGGAGGGGGCGGTCAACGAAGGGTTTTTCCCTCCCGGCGCGGTTTTATCTCAAGACCTGAAGAAAAAAGAACTTGGGGAAGGAGAAAATTTTTCAATTTTCCATGGGCCCGGGGGACTCCACTTCCCCGGCGTCCCGGGCGTTTTTTTCCAGGGGAAGTCCGATCCGGCGGGCCGCCTCGAAAGCCAGGGAAAGGTAGTCTTCCGCCCCCCTGGAAGAGGGGGAATGCTGAAAGATGGTCCGGCCGAAACCGGGGGCCTCGGCCAGGCGGACGCTCACGCGGATCCGCGTCCGGAAGAGCTTTTCCCCGAGGTGCCGCTCCAGCTCCTCCAGGACCTCCGAGGTCAGGGAACGGCGGTAGTCCACCATGCAGGCCAGGACCCCCGTGAGGGAGAGAAAGGGGTTGAGCCTGCGCCGGACCAGGGAGACCAGGTCCAGCAGACGGGAGAGCCCCTGGAGGGAAAAGAATTCCGCCTGGAGAGGGACGAGCACGCCTGTGGCGGCGCTCAAGGCGTTGAGGGTGAGGACCCCCAGCGAAGGAGGACAATCGAAGAGCACCAGGTCGTGGGGAAGTCCCTCCGACTCGGCTTCCTCCAGGGCCCCCTTGAGGATGGCCTCCCGGGCCACTTCGTTTTCCAGGGAGGTCTCGCAGGCCGCCAGGTCCACGCTGGAAGGAACCACGTCCAGGCCTGGGGTGGATGTGGGCCGGACACATTCCAGGAGCTTTCTCTCTCCCAGAAGCACCCGGGCGATGGAGTGGTCCCTGTCTTGGGGGTCCAGGTCCAGGTGGAGGGTCAGGTGGGACTGGGGATCCAGGTCCAGGACCAGGACTTTCAGTCCCTGGAGGGCGAAGGCTGCGCCCAGGTTGGCCGCCGTTGTGGTCTTTCCCACGCCCCCTTTCTGGTTGAGGATGGCCAGTCTCTTCTTCACCTCAACCGCTCCCATCCCGCGCTCTCTGGATGTCTTCCCGGAAGCGGCGGATCGCCAGGCCCACGGCCCGGCGCCACTCCTTGTCTCCCGGGTCGAAACAGGCCGTGATGCCCCGGGAGGAGTTGACCAGGGCGCCCAGCCCGCGCCCGTCGAAGGCCGGGGAGAGGTCCGAGGCCTTTCCGCCCTGAGCGCCATACCCGGGAAGGAGGACCCAGGACCGGGGCAGGAGTTCCCGGAACCTGGGGATCTCCCGGGGGTGGGTGGCCCCCACGACGGCGCCCACCGGGTTGTATCCCGACTCGGGGTCGGCGGGCATGCCTTCCGAATCGCCCCAGTCCCGGACGGCCCGGGCCACGGCCTCGGCCAGGGTGCCTTCTCCCACGGGGAGGGCCTGGAATTCGTTTCCCTTGTTGGAAGTGCGCACCAGGACGAAGACGCCCTTGCCCTTCTCGCGGCACCAGGCAAAAAAGGGCTCCAGGCTGTCCGAGCCCAGGTAGGGATTGAGAGTGAGGGCGTCGCAGGAAGGGAAGTGGGCCCTGGCGTAGGCCTCGGCGGTGGAGCCGATGTCCCCCCTCTTTACGTCGCCGATCACCAGGAATCCCCGCTCCCGGGCGTCCCGGCAGGTCTGGTGAAAGAGGGCGAACCCCTCGGGACCCAGGGCCTCGAAAAAGGCCACCTGGGGTTTCACGCAGGGAACCAGGCCCGCCGCCTCGTCCAGGACGAAGCGGTGGAAGTCCCGGATGGCCGGGACCGGGTCGCCGCCTGGGGAGAAGAGTTCCCTGGGAAGCCTTTCGGGCCTGGGGTCCAGGCCAACGACGCAGGGGGAGCCGGTCTTCTCCACGGCCGCCCGGAGTCTTTGGGGAAAGGTGGCGCTCATGCCGGGAAGGATACCCGGGCGAGGGGAAGGATGACGAGGGTGAAGATTCCGGTTAGTCCAGGGCCAGGAAGGCCGCCCCGATCCCGTCGGCCTGGAGGATCCCCGCCTCGGTGAGGGCCCACCGGTTTTCACTTTTTTCCATGAGGCCCCGGTCCCGGAAGAAGGACGCCAGGTCCTCGGCCTTTTCCACCCAGGAGGAGGGCGCGCCGGTCCTTTCGCGGACTTCGGCCGGGTCCATGCCCCAGCGGGTTCGAAGCTGGAGCCAGGCCCTCTCTCCGGCCCGGAGCAGGGGAGGGAGACTCTCCTCTTCTTCCACGGGGAGCCGGCTTTTTCCCAGGGCGGCCGCCCACCCGCCCAGGTGGGAGAGGTTTTTGCGGCGCTTTCCCGCGGTGAAGGACGCCGCCGAGGGGCCCAGGCCCAGGTATTCCCCGCCCAGCCAATAGCGCAGGTTGTGCCGGCATTCCCGTCCCGGGATTGCGGCATTGCTGATTTCGTAAGGGGGAAGCCCCCTGGAGGCCAGGAAGGCCCGGACGAAGAGAAGGATCCGCGCCTGGGCGGCCGGGGCGGGGAGCGAGATCTCTCCCCGGCGCGCCCTCTCATGGAGGGGCGTGCCTTCTTCCAGGGTGAGAATGTAGAAGGAAAGGTGTTCCACTCCGCGGTCCAGGAGGAAGGGGATCTCTTCTTCCAGGTCTTTTTCCTCCTGTCCCGGAAGGCCCAGAATCAGGTCGGCCGACAATCCCCCCGGCCCCTGCCGCCGGGCCAGGTCCAGGGCTTCCCGGGCTTTCCGGGAGTCGTGGGCCCTTCCCAGGAAGGCCAGGTCTTCCTCCCGGAGGCTTTGGATTCCCAGGCTCAACCGGGTCACGCCGGCCTCCTTCATGGCCTGGACCTTCTCGGCGTCCAGGCTCTCCGGGTTGGCCTCCACGGTCCATTCCCCTCCCCGGGCCAAAAGGGGCGCCAGGAAGTCCAGGAGGCGGAAGAAGGTGGAGGAATCCAGGACCGTGGGGGTGCCCCCTCCCACGTAAATCGTGGCGAAGGGCCCGGGCTCTCCCAGGAGAGCCCATTCTTTCTCCAGGTTTTCCAGGAAGGCCTCCCCGCCCTTTCCCGGGGCGGAGCCCGGCCCGGCGGGGAGGGAGTAGAAGTCGCAATAGCCGCACTTGGATCGGCAGAAAGGAACGTGCACGTAGAGGGAGGGCCCCCCGCCGAGTTCAGGAAGGGGCCGGGTTTTCGTTTCTAGAGAAATCCCTTTTCCTCCAGTTCCCACTGGTTCTTCCTGGCTCTCTGGTAGTAGGGGACCATGGTCAGCTTGGAGGCCGAGGCCTGGTCCAGGTAGAGGCGGGTGTCCGGGTGGAACTGGAGCACGCTGGCCGGCCAGAAGGAGGTCACCGGTCCCTCCACGCAGGCGTGGACGGCGTCGGCCTTTCTCTCCCCGAAGGCCTGCAGCAGGATCCTCCTGGCTTCCATGATGGTGCCGATGCCCATGGTGGTTGCCATGGTGGGCTGGGTCTCGCCGGGGCCGTAGAAGCGGGAATTGTCCCGGAGCGTCCGGTCCGTCAGGGTCTTGACCCGGGTGCGGGAGGCCAGGGAGGAGGTGGGTTCGTTGAAGCCGATGTGGCCGTTGCTCCCGATTCCGAGGATCTGGATGTCCACGCCCCCGGCGTCGCGGATGGCCTTTTCAAAGGCCCGGCATTTCTCCTGGAGACCCGGGCCGTCGGTGGGGGGAAAGTGGATGTTCTCTTCCGGGATGTTCACCCCCGAGAAGAGGTGTTTCTTCATGAAGAAGCGGTAGCTCTGGGGGTGGTCCGCCGGGAGGCCCACGTATTCGTCCAGGTTGAAGGTCCGGACCCGGGAGAAGTCCACACCTTCTTCTTTGTGGGCCTTGACCAGCCGGTGGTAGACCCCGATGGGGGTGGAACCCGTGGCCAGCCCCAGGACCAGGTCGGGCTTCTTCCGGAGGGCCTCCAGGATTTCATGGGCCACCAGGTCGGCGGCTTCCTCGGGATCGGAACAGACCAGGACGCGCATGGGTTTCTCTCCTTGGCAAGGATTCGTGGAAGAAGCTTCCTCGACCCGCCATTGTAGAGTCGCTTTCTCAGGGAACCATGGCCGGGGAAGAAGACCTGTCGCTGGACCCTGCGGACCCTGGAGACAAAAGAAATGCTCGAGCCCTTGGACAAGAAAGCCGCGGAGAAGAGGCTCCTGGAACTCTTGAAGACCCGGGCCTTCCGGGACGGCATCGAGGTCACCCTGGCCTCGGGGAAGAAATCGAATTTCTACATCGACGGCCGGAAGATCACCCTCCACCCCGAGGGCATCCTGCTGGTGAGCCGCCTCATGGAGGCCCGGTTGCGGCCTCTTGGGCTCACAGCCGTGGGGGGCCCCACCATGGGGGCCGACCCCATCGCCGCGGGGATCTCGCTGGTAAGCCAGCTCGAAGGGGCGCCCCTGCGGGCCTTCCTGGTCCGCAAGGAGCCCAAGGGCCACGGCGTGGGATCCATGATCGCCGGGGAACTCGGGGAGGGGGACCGGGTGGCCGTCGTGGAAGACACCATGACCACCGGCGGGTCCCTCCTCAAGGCGGTCCGGGCCGTGGAGGAGGTGGGGGCCAAGGTGGAGAAGGTTCTGGTCATCGTGGACCGGCTGGACCCTGACGGGGACCAGGTCAGGAAGAACCTGCCATTCGAAAGTCTCTTTACCGTCCAGGATCTCCGGGGCGAGGGTCCAGGGGCTTGAAACAGGGAGGGCTGGAAACCAGGAGTCTCAAGTCGAAACGGGCGGCCGGCCGATCCTGAAGGCATGCCTCCCTATCGAAGGGGGCGCGGCACCAGGACTCAAGGATCGAGGAAAACCCCTATGGCGACCACCAGGCTCTCCATCCTTTTTTTGGTTTCGGCCCTGCTTTCGGCTTGCAGTCTTCCCACCGTCTCCGGGACGGCGGGTTACGGCCAGTTCTCCTTTTCCGGAAAAGCGGGCTACACACTGGCCTCCAGCCCCAGCAACCCCCGCAACGACATCCGGTCCAGCCTGGGCTTCGATGACCCCGAGCCTTTTCCTTATGTCCACGGCGAGGCAGGCGTAGGCCCCTTCCTGGTGACGGCCTCGGGCTTCCAGCTCTCCACCTCGGGGTCCGGCACCCTGGAGGCCCAGTTCGGTTCCATTCCCGTGGGAACGGCCGTCCATGCCGACATGGACGTGACCAGCCTGCGGGGATCCCTTTACTTTTTCGATCTCTTCGACATCGTTCCCCTGCCTTTCGTGAGCCTCAAGCCCGGCATCGGCGTGGACTACTTCGACGTCTCCCTCAAGGCCGAGGCCCTTTCGGGGGCGGTGAAGGAGGATTTCACCCAGAAGGCGCCCATCCCCATCCTGGCCGCCCGGGCGGGCGTGAATCTTGGGATCGTGGAAGCCGTGCTGGAAGGGGGCGGGATCAAGATCGATTACCAGGACGAGATCGATGGGACCTTCCTGGACCTGGAAGGTCTCCTCAAGGTCCACCCCGCCTCCAACCTTACCCTTTTCGCAGGATATCGATACATCAACGTCGACGGCGACGGCAAGGACGGGAACAACCGCTACGACGTGGGCCTCGTCCTCCAGGGCTGGATGGTGGGCGGGGGTTTGAGGTTCTAGCCTTTTTCTTACCTCCCCATGACCAATAGGACCGGGTTGGTCGAATCCAGGGGGAAGGCCTTGTTGGCGGGAAAGACGAATGCCTGGCTGACCACCCTTCCCCGTGCAAGCGCCGGGTCTCCCGGCACGGCCAGGTCCAGACGGCTTCCGTTTCCCGGGGTCAGGAACGCCGCCGTGTAGATGACCTGCGTGTCGAAGAAGAGCCATCCTCCAGCGAAGGGGGTGGGGTTGAAGGTTGGGTCCGCCAGGAGAAAGGCGGCCGCTTGCCCCCACTCGAGCCCCCTGACGGAAACAGCGGCTGTTTTCCCCAGGACCGGATCGTCGGCCCTGAAGGGATAGGAGGCGGTGGAACCGGCCCCGAAGTCGACGGCCGTGGCTCCCGGGAACCAGACCCATGGTTCGCGCCCGTGCATCCCGTCATCGGCGGAAAAATACACCAATCCCCCGGAGAGAACGCATGAGGTCAAGTTGGACTCCTTGGGCCCCTTGAAGATGTCGGCCAGAAGTTTCGTTCCCCGGAAAGTTCCATCGGAGATCCATGGTTCCCTTCCGTGCAGGTTGTCTTTTGCGGTGAACAAGACTTTCCGGGTTCCGATGGGGGTGAGTCTGTATGGGGACGAGGAGCCGCCGGACTGGGAGATGTCTTTGACCATGACCGTTCCGGCAGGGGTGCCGTCGCTCTTCCAGAGTTCCCCCCCGTGCTGGGGGTCGAAACCGACGAAGAAAACTGTGTCCCCCGCGGCGCAAGGATAACGAAAAGTGCCGTTACGAAGTCCCGGGCTGATGTCCTTGAGGAGCCTCGTTCCCATGGTGGTGCCGTCGGAGGCCCAGATTTCGTAGCCGTGGGAAGGGTCGTAGCCCTCGAAAAAGACCCGGTTTTCCGTCGCCACAAGGCCTGTGTAACCGATTCCCTTGGTGGAGGAGAAGACCATGTGGGTGCCTGGAGCGGTTCCGTCGGTCACCCAGAGCCCCATGGGGTTCCGGCGGTCCATTGCCCTGAAATAGATCTTTCCTCCCATAATCACCGGGACCCCGAAATACCCAGAATCATTCCCGGCATAGATGTCCTTGAGGATGACCGTGCCTTCGGGGGTTCCGTCGGTGACCCAGGGCTCTTCGCCGTATTTCGTTGTGCTCCCGTTGAAATAGATCCTTCCCTTGAAGGGGATGGCGAAACCCCAAACCCGGGTGAACCCTCTCTTTACGATCTTCGTCCCTGTGGAGGTTCCGTCCGTCTTCCAGAGCGCCAGGCCGCCTCCGTCGTCGGCGAAGAAATACACGTGGTCTCCCAGCACGCACCCGTTATGGAATCCGCCGGACAGGTATCCTTTTCGGATGTCCTTGACCATGACGGTTCCCTCCGGCGTGCCGTCGCTCTTCCATATCTCTTTCCCGAAGCCGGGTGAATATCCCTCGAAAAAGATGGTTCCCCCCAGGGCGACGGGCCTGCTTTCGCCGTATGTTCTCCAGGAATACATCATGGAGTTCATGAGGGAGGAGCCGGAGATCGATCCGGGGTAGATGTCCTTGACCATGGTGGTGCCGGCTGGGGTGCCGTCGCTCTTCCAGAGTTCCCTTCCGTGGATCCCGTCGTCGGCGGTGAAAAAGGTGATCCCCGAGACGGAGAGGAAACAACAAGGGGAGGAGGGCGAGGTGAAGTTCTTTCCTCCGTAGATGTCCTGCAGGATTCGGGTCCCGGAAGGCGTGCCGTCGCTTTCCCAGATCTCCCTCCCAAGGACCTTGTCTCTTGCGGAAAAGACCACCTTGTCCTTGAAGGGGGTCAAGAAATCCGGGTTGGAACCCGTGTATCCCTTGAAGATGTCCTTGACCTCGACGGTCCCAGCGTCTGTGCCGTCGGTTCTCCAGAATTCCCAGCCGTGGTAATTCCTGGCGTCAAACCCGGAGAAGTAGATCAGCCCGCCGGAGATCACCGGGTACTTGAAAAATTCGACCTTGGCGGAGACCAGCTTGGTCCCGCCTGCGGTCCCGTCCGTTTTCCAGATCCCGCTGATTTTGTTTTTTAGGTCTTTTCCTCCGAAATAGATTTCATTCTTGTAAAAAACCGGATTGAAGTAGTTCGAGGGGAAACCGCCCAGGTAAAGGTCGGCCAGGCGGTGTGTCCCGGCGGCAGTGCCGTCCGAGACCCAAAGCCATCCGAATTTGAATGCTTCCACCCCGAGGAAAACCAGCTTGTCCCCCAAGGGTATGCCGCCCATGCCTTGCTTGGCGAACCCGGACTTGAGTTCCCTGGTCCCCTGGGATGTTCCGTCCGTTACGAAGAGGGAGTAGCTGGAGTAATCCTTGGGGCTTGAAAAGAAAAAGGCCTTCTTTCCGACGACCACCGGGTCGAAGAAGAGCCCGGACCCCTGTCCGGGCCTGGTGTCCTTGAGAAGCCGGGTTCCTTCCGGAGTCCCGTCCGAAATCCACGGCTCATAACCATGGCTGGAGTCGGAACCCATAAAGAGGATTTTTCCCCCCATGGGGATGGCGCTGCTGCAAGGGCACCGGAATCCCCCGTGGATGATTCCGGTGTTTTTCAAGGTGCCGTCGGAAGCCCAGAGGTCGTAGTGGGTTCCGTTGCGGGAGGACCAGTAGATCTTTCCCCCCATGACCACCGGGTATTGGAACCCCCCCGTTTTGGTTCCCGGCTGGGTGTCCTGAAAAAGATAGGTTCCCCCCGGAGTGCCGTCGGACCGCCAGACTTCGGCCCCGTGAACGCCGTCGTCGGCTTCGAAATACAGGATTCCATTGAGTACCGCGAAGTGACGCGGGGAAGACCCCAAGGGGCCGGGATGGATGTCTTTCACGAGGGAGGCCGTCCCCCGGGCAGGGCCGCTCTTCCAAAGTTCCTCGCCGTGGATGCCATCGTTTGCGCTAAAAAAGAAATACGAACCGATCACCGGGAACCTGTGGTTATCCCAGGGGGTGTAGGAGCGAAAGGTATAACCCTTGGGGAAAGAACTGAGGCCGGGCTCGGGTGCGGCGTTGATATCCTTGAGGAGAAAAGGGGATTGAGAGGAGGCGGGGTGGGCCAGAAAGAGCCCGAAAAGGGCCGCGTGGAACAAGAAGGGTTTCATTTTTATCACCCCCTGGGAAAACAGGTATAGGAAGAAGGGCGAGGTGACCCTCCAGAAAGACAACGAAAATTTTGGGCCCTTCCTGGAACTTGTCAATTCCCGGCGCCCTTCCGGGTGAAATCTCTCCGGAGTCCGGCCTTCTGGATAGGCCCAATGTGTGTGCGGCCTCCCCGGGGAGGCTTCCAGGAGAGAGCCCAGGGAAAGGGGGCGGGAAGGCCCATTGGGGGCCGCCCCCTCTTGCCGGGGATGCTATGAAGGCGGAAGCTTGGAGGTGGATGTAAAAAGGGGTGAGTTTGTGAAAAAGATTGCGCTTTCTTCCCTTTCTCTCCTTTCTCTGCTGTTCTTTTCCCGGCCCTTGGCGGCCCAGTATCCCCCCAAGGTCTGGTTCGCCGGGACCTGGACCCCCGGGGGGAGGGCGGACCTGGTCTTCCAGGACGTTCGGGGCAGCCTGGTCCATCTTTTTATTTCGCGGGGAGTCCTGGGCTCCCCCTTCCAGACTCCCTGGGGGGCCTTCTACCTGGACGCCTCGCTCCTTCCCGCCTACTCCGGCACCATGCCCTCGGACCGGCTGGTCCTCTCATTTCCCATCCCCAACCAGCCCTGGCTCGTGGGGCTCACCTTCTGGGCCCAGGGCCTCTCCTGGTCGAACGGCCTCTCCAACGCGGCTTCGTTCAAGATCCAGGCCGGGGGCGGGGGATCCAAGGTCTTCAAGGTCCTGGTCCTCAACTTCGACCCCGTGATCGAGAGCCGGGGGGGAAAGCGCCTCCACCAGGTGGCCGGGTGGAACGACCCGGCCGTCCTGCTGGCGGCCTACCTCAAGGAGATGAAGGCTGTGAGCGGGGGGTTCGTGAGCTACAAGGTGACGGCCAAACTCGACCTGGACGTCTGGCCGAAGAAGGCCGACGGGTTCTCCTACACGGACCAGTCCTACCTTAATTGCCTCTCCACGGGAAAAGGCTGGCATCAGCCCGATCTGGTGGATTACGGGAAGATTATCAAGGACTACGGCCTGGCTGCCAAGGTGAAGTCCGGGCAGGTGGACGAGGTGATCCTCTTCGGCGGTCCCTACTTCGGGTATTACGAATCCCGCATGGCCGGCCCGGGCGCCTACTGGTGCAACAGTCCGGGGATGCCCTCGGTCCCCTCGGGCAGAAAGTTCGTGATCATGGGCTTCAACTACGAGAGGGGCCTGGCGGAGATGATGCACAGCTACGGCCACAGGGCCGAATCCATCATGATGCACGTCTACGGCGGGTGGAACGCGGCGAACCCCAGGACCAACTGGGATCTCTTCACCCGCTACGACAAGATCGCCCCAGGCAAGGCGGCTTGCGGAAACATCCACTTTCCCCCCAACGGGGTGAGGGATTACGACTACGCCAACCCCAACCCCGTCTGGAGCACCGCCGCCGACTGGCTCCGGAACTGGCCCAACCTGAAAGGGACCAGGACCTTGGTGACCTGCAAGGACTGGGGGTGCTCCCAGCTCGGCTACATGAAGTGGTGGTACCGCCATCTCCCAGCCAGGCCCGGAGTCAACCTGGACGGCCGGCAGAACAACTGGTGGAAATACATCCAGGATTTCAACAGCTACCCCTACAGCCGTTGACCCGGACCGTCCCACTACCAGGGGTGTTCTCCTATGTGTATTCCATTCGGGGAAAAAGGACTCTTCTGCATGGTTTGCTCCAGAGACTTCCCGGGGTGGTGAAGGCCCTCCTGGAGAAAGGGGCGGACCCGTCCAAGAAGGACGGAAAAGGCCGCACGCCCCTGGACCTGGCGAAGGAGAAGGGGTTCGGGGAGATGGTGAAGCTCCTGGAAGGGAAGGGGTAAAAGCCTTCTTCCGGGGGCGGAATGGAGGGGTGCCTCCTCTTGACGGGGCGGGCGCGGGGGTCTAAGAGACTCCGAGGAAATTGTTAGGCCAGCCTAAGAGTTGGGATCCTATGCCCGCGCCCCTCGGTGAAATGAGCGAGTCCCTGGAGGACTACCTGGAGGCCATCCACCTTCTCCGGGAGGAGAGGGGAAAGGCCCGGGTGGTGGAGATCGCCCGCCATCTCGGGGTGAAGGGGCCTTCCGTGACGGGGGCCCTGGCCCAACTGGGCCGGCTGGGCCTGGTCCGGCACGAGCGTTACGGGGGGGTGGATCTCACGCCTGAGGGCGCCTCCCGGGCCCGGGAGATCCTGGCCCGGCACCGCAAGCTGGCCCGGTTTCTCAAGGAGATCCTGGGCGTGGTCCCCGAGGTGGCCGAAAGGGAGGCCTGCCGGATCGAGCACGCCATGAGCCGGGAGACCTGGTCCAGGTTGGAGGAATTCCTGGAAGGCCTCTTTTCCCGGGGGGAAGAGGCGGGGGTGTGACGGGTTTCGCCATGGACAGAGGTGTCAGTCTCGCCGCGTTGAAGAAGGGCCGGGCCGGCCGGGTGCTGGCCGTCCAGGGGGGGCGGTCCATGGCGCAAAGACTGGAATCCATGGGGATCCGGCCGGGGGTCCTGGTGGTGAAGGAGAGCAACTCCTTCCTCAAGGGACCCGTCACGATCCGGGTGGGGAACGCCCAGGTGGCCCTGGGTTACGGCATGGCCAGCCGGATCCTGGTGGAGCCGACAGAGGCCGATCCCCGGTGAAGATCCTCCTCCTCGGCAACCCCAACGTTGGCAAGAGCGTGCTCTTCAGCCGGCTCACGGGGGTCCATGTCCTGGCCTCCAACTACCCGGGCACCACGGTGGAGTTCGTCCAGGGGACTACCCGGATCGGCGGGAAGAGGGTCCCGGTCATCGACGTGCCGGGCACCTACAGCCTGGAGCCCACCTGCAAGGCCGAGGAGGTTTCCCTACGCATCCTGGAAGAGCACTGCGGCGGCGAAGAGGGCTGTGTCGTGGTCAACGTGGTGGATTCCACCAACCTGGAGCGGAGCCTCTACCTCACCCTCCAGCTCGCCGCCAGGAAGGTCCCCATGGTGGTCTGCCTCAACCTCTGGGACGAGGCCAAGCACACGGGGGTCACCGTGGACAAGGATGCGCTGGAGCGGATCCTTGGGGTGCCTTGCGTGCCCACCGTGGCGATCGCGGGGGAGGGCATCAAAAGCCTGGTGGAGAGGATCCCCGAGGCCCGCCCGTCCACGCTGGAATACGACCAGGAGGAAATCTGGAAGGAAGTGGGGCGGATCGTCTCGCGGGTCCAGGCGATCTGCCACAAGCACCACACCCTCCGGGAGCGGCTCGGGGACCTGGCGGTCCACCCGGCCACGGCGATTCCCATCGCCGCCCTGGTGGGCCTGCTTTCCTTCTTCGTGATCCGCTTCATCGGGGAAGGCCTGATCTCCTGGGTCTTCGACCCCCTCTTCGCCCGGTTCTGGACCCCCCTGGTCCACTGGGTCTCGGGCCTTCGCGGGGGATCGGGGATCCTCCACGAC